>NZ_JAFIDN010000001.1:300000-581071 GCF_017921895.1 Natronogracilivirga saccharolytica | reverse complement strand
AGGTGGTCGCCTCATCTCTTTTTTTATCTTTACCCCCCTCAGCGGGGCGCTCAACGGTCCTCCATAACCACGGCGTCCCGCTTTTTTTTTATCCCAATCCCTGGCATCCTTTTGACGTTTTTTTTGTAATTTCGTCTCTTCAGGAAAAGAAAAGATTAAAGCCGGTATGTATACGTTCCACGGTCAGGAATGGAAATGGATGACGAAACAGAAAACAAAATAAACGTATTGAAAAAGGACTCGTCCGGACACAGCAGCATTGATATCAGTATTGTTATCGTCAATTACAACGTCAAGGAGTTTGTTGCAAACCTGCTGGATTCACTTTACAAGGCACGCAATAATCTGAATATTGAAATCTTTGTTGTCGATAATGCCTCCTCGGACGGTTCTGTTCCCTACCTCAGACGAAGGTTTCCGGATGTTATCTACCTGAAAAATGATTACAATCTTGGCTTCGGAAAAGCCAATAACCAGGCCATCCGAAAAGCTAAGGGAAAATATACGCTGCTCATCAATCCGGATACGCTGGTCAGGCAGGATACCCTTTCCGTGATGTACTCGCACATGGAAGACAACCCGGAAACGGGTGCATCAGGGTGCAAAATTCTCAATCCCGACGGCACTTTTGCGCCCGAATCACGACGATCCGTACCCACTCCCATGTCGGCACTGTGGAAAATACTCGGCCTTCCGAAACTGTTCCCCAACAGCCGGCGCTTTTCCGCTTACTATCTTGGCGGACAGGATGAGGACAGTCCAGGCAGAGTGCCCGTACTTTCGGGCGCCTTCATGTTTTTTCGTACAGATGTGCTGAAGAAAGCCGGCGGATTTGATGAACAGTTCTTTATGTACGGTGAGGATATTGACCTTTGCTACCGGACCATGCAGGCCGGATGGGAGATTGATTACATTCCCGATACCAGCATCATTCACTACAAGGGGGAGAGCACAAAAAAGGAAAACCTTGACTACGTGGTTACTTTTAATAAAGCCATGTACAAGTTTTTCAACAAACACTACAGCTTTGGCTACACACTGTTCTTCCGGATTTTTATCCTCACAGGAATCATTCTTAAAGGTTTCATCTCGTATGTGTCGGCCCTTGTCGGAAAACTCTCACAGCCAATCACCGATCTTGGCATCCTGAATATTCTGGTGATCGTGTTTTTTGTGTGGAGATATGAGATCCATCCCGCAAATATCCTGGTCCATTACAACATCGGGTTCCTGGCCGTCAACCTGCTGCTGAGTGTGATTTATCTCATCAGTGCCCTGTATTACGATTTGTACGGAAAAAACAGATTTTCACTTCCGGCGGTCATCAAGAGTACCGTAATCGCCTTTGCCGGAGTTGTCGTCATTACGTTTTTTCTTCGGGATTTCGCTTTTTCACGCCTGATACTCATGCTGAGCGCAATGGCCGGAGTTGTGCTTCTGACCGGAATCAGACTGTTTCAGATCAACAGATCACAGAAAGCCCCGAATATCCCGGGAAGTTTTCTGGAGCGGAAGGTACTGCTGGTTGGACTGAGTGAAAAGACGCCCGAACTGATCCGCAAACTGAGATCCCGGGCCGACTGGAATTACAAGCTGACCGGACTGGTCGCCCAGAACACCGATTATAAATACGATGAAATAGAAAATGTTCCGGTGATCGGTGATCTGAGTTCCATTCCGCAGCTGGTCAGATACCATCAGGTCAATGAAATCATATTCATTTTGCCGGCGGTCGACTACGACCAGATTCTCAGAACCATTTCTGAACTGAGAGAAACATCGGTTTATCCCCGCATTGTACCCGACTCCATGGACTATATTGTTGGCAAAACCAATGTGGAATATCTTGACGACATTCCCGTGATGGATGTCAACCTGCCATATTTTACCCGCTGGAATTTGTTTGTAAAACGGGTACTGGATTTGGGTTTGTCATTTATCATGGTTCTATTGCTGACCCCGCTTCTGGCCCTCCCGGTCATATTCTCGCGGAAAAAAATCAGCCGTCTGAATCTGTATATGTCAGAGAGCCGCCGGATTACCGTGCCTTTGATTCTTCCCTACTCGGAACACCGGTGGCGTAACCGGTATATGCTTCTGCTGCAGGTACTTGCCGGAAAAGTAAGTCTGGTCGGCAGTCCCGTCATACCTGACAAAAAGCCGCACTTTGCCAACGTCAAACCGGGCCTGACAGGTTTCCGCCAGTTATCCGAAAACCGGCTTTACCATGAGGATGAAAAACAGATGTATGAGCTGTTCTATCTGCAGAATTATTCGGTGTGGATGGATTTGGACATTCTTGTCAAAACATGGATGTATCGCAGGCCGACACTCTCGCCGATCGACGAAAGCTCAAATTGATCGCACAGAGAGTTTGCACCATGGGGCTGGCAGGGAGATTACTTGAGGCAGATGCAGTCCGGCAGCCGCAAATTCCTGAACCCGTTACAATCTTTTCCGCATGGTTTCGGCCATACCGGGGTACCAGTCATCATACGTATCATCAGAAATATGCATGCGAATTTGCTCCATAAGCCATAAATAAAATGTCAGGTTATGGGCGGATGCCAGCTGCAGGCCCAGAATTTCACCGGCACGAAAAAGGTGGTGTATATAGGCCATGGTATGATACTGGCACAGGTCGGAATGAAAACCGGGATCAGCCGGTTCAAAGTGCTCTTTCCACCGGGCGTTTTTCACATTAATAATTCCATTTCTGGTAAACAGCATGCCGTTTCTTGCATTGCGGGTAGGCATGACGCAATCAAACATGTCTATTCCGCGGGCTACTGATTCCAGCAAATCGGCAGGGGTCCCGACCCCCATCAGGTAACGCGGCTTGTTCACAGGCATGTAATCAGTGCTGATATCGGTCATTTCATACATCATCTCCGGTGGCTCCCCCACGCTGAGCCCTCCGATTGCCAAACCGTCAAAACCGGTTTCAGACAAGGTTTCAACCGACTGCCTGCGAAGCTCCGGATAAACGCCGCCCTGGGTTATTCCGAAAAGAAATTGTCTGTGGCCGTATCTGCCGGAACTGTTATGAAAGGCGTCAAAACACATGCCCGCCCAACGATGAGTGAGATCCAGTGAATTGCGGACATAGGACTCAGAAGCAGGATATGGCGGACACTCATCCAGAACCATCATGATATCCGATCCGAAAATTCGCTGTGTTTCGATGACGCTTTCCGGGGTAAATTTGTGCCGTGATCCGTCGAGATGGCTCTTGAATACGACGCCGTCGGGTTCCAGTTCGCGGATATCAGACAAAGAAAAAACCTGATACCCGCCGGAATCGGTAAGAATGGCGCCCGGCCAGTTCATGAAGGAATGCAGTCCCCCTGCTTTTTCCATGATCCGGTTTCCCGGTCTGAGGTACAGGTGATAGGTATTGCCCAGGATAACCGGAGCCTTTACTTTTTCCAGCAGGGCAGAACGATCCAGTGCCTTGACCGTCCCGGCAGTACCCACAGGCATGAATATGGGAGTATCGATGGTACCGTGATCGGTTTTTAATTCTCCTGTTCTGGCTTTACCTTTCGTCGTTTCTTTTCTGAGTGTGAACACGTTATATTATAGTGTTATAGCAAATTCTGCGTTATAAATGCACCAGTTATGCTTTGAAAATGTGTGCGGTGCGTAAAAGGAATAAAATCTACGCAGATGTAAATTATGAAACAAAGCGGTTCATGAAGGTATTGCAGCTTCCATGGACTTGCCGGAAACAAGACCCGGATTTTTAAGATTTGGAGAAAGCCAGAGAAATAGTTGTAACCATTGTCAGTGACTTTGTCTTCCTGATTCTGGCCTGGTATGGTTTTTACTATGTGCGATTTGAGCTGGGCTGGGGAATTGAGCCTACCAGCGCCGCTCCGTACAGTCTTTTCCTGCCCGGAGTGGTTATATCCGTTTACTGGATCGCTATATTCGGGGTGTTCGGACTGTACCGGCACCTCTATCTCATTTCCCGGTTCGATGAAATCATCAGGGTAGCAAAAATTTCCATAATCGGAACCCTGATTCTTTTTTTCCTTCTGTTTATTGATTCGCTCGGCTGGACATCTGATAACCTCCATCAGGCCAAATGGGTTACACTCATTTACTGGCTGATTGTCCTGATTTGCGTATCCACAAGCCGGCTGATTCTGCGGACCATCCAGAAAATACGGGTGCAAAAAGGAAAAGGGCTTCACAGGGCATTTATCGTCGGCACCGGAGGATCGGCCCGGTCCGTTTACGAAAATCTTCACCGGCACAAGACCTCCGGTATGAACGTGATCGGCTTCCTGAGACTTGGCGGAAGCAATAACCAGGCTGACCAGTATGGTGATGCCGGGTTCGGCGGAATGAATATGCATGAAGGAGATACGGGGGTTCAGGAAAAGGTTGCACGTGCTGAAAAAGTGGATAGGGATATGATCGCCGGCAAGGTATCTGATATCAAGCAGCTGATCATGGATCATGGAGTGCAGGAGATTATCGTGGCGCTTGAGCCGGATGAAAAGGAACAGCTCATACCCATTCTGGATCAGATCGATATCCCGGATGTCTCGGTTAAAATACTGCCGGACTTCCATCAGATGATCACCGGATTGAATCAGACGAATCAGATTTTCGGACTGCCGCTTATTGATGTCATGCCCGACCCGATGCCGACCTGGGAGAAGTTTTTCAAGCGAATGATGGATATTATCCTGTCGCTCGTCATATTGATCCCCACACTGCCGGTCATGCTGGTCATTGCCCTGCTGATCAGGATGACCTCGAAAGGCCCGGCCATTTTCAGACAAAAAAGGGTGGGCAAGTATGACAGGGTCTTCACCATGTACAAGTTCCGCACCATGTTTATTGATGCCGAAAAAGAGAGCGGACCCGTATGGGCAAGTGACAATGATCCGCGAATCACACCGGTTGGCTACTGGCTCAGAAAACTGCGTCTGGATGAGCTGCCCCAGTTTTTCAATGTACTGAAAGGGGATATGAGCCTGGTTGGTCCGCGTCCGGAAAGACCCTATTTTGTAGAGCAGTTTAAAAAATCCATCCCGTTGTATTCCCGCAGACTGCGTGTCCGGCCGGGAATAACCGGATGGGCCCAGGTCAAATGGAAGTACGACGAGAATCTGGAAGATGTCAAGGAAAAGACGAAGTATGATCTTTTTTATGTTGAAAATATTTCACTTAAGATGGATTTTAAGATCCTTTTTAATACAATTATGACCGTAATAAAAGGAAAGGGACAATAGGATGAGCGGCCAGAGTGAATCACTGATTATTATACCGACATTTAACGAAGCGGAAAATATTACGAAACTGCTTCCCCATTTGCTGGGACTTGAAGAGAAGGTGGATGTGCTTGTTGTTGATGATGGTTCACCTGACGGTACGGCAGATGAGGTAAAAAAGCTTCAGGGTGAGAATCCGGACCGGATCCATCTCATTGAGCGTGAGGGCAAGCTTGGTCTCGGAACCGCCTATGTAACCGGATTTTATTTCGCGCTTGACAAGGGATATGAATATGTCTGCGAAATGGATGCTGATTTTTCACATGACCCTGACGATGTACCCAGGCTCATCAGGGAGGTCAAGGAAGGCCGTTGTGATCTGGCAATCGGGTCACGGTATGCCAATGGCATAAGTATCATTAACTGGCCGCTGACCCGGCTGATCCTGTCATACTCTGCCAATGTCTATGCAAGATTCATAACCGGGCTGCCTGTTCAGGATACCACTGCCGGTTTCAAATGCATTTCCCGGAAAGTGCTTGAAAAAATAGACCTTAAAAAAATCCGCTCAAATGGATATTCTTTTCAAATCGAGGTACATTTCAGGGCTTTTAGAGCCGGCTTCCGCCTGAAAGAAACCTCCATCATATTTCGCGAACGCACCGAAGGTGTCTCCAAAATGTCCAAAAAGATTGTTTTTGAAGCGGTTTGGATGGTTTGGGTGCTGAAGCTGCGCAGTATTTTCGGAGTACTCTGAAGTCAAAAACGGCCGGGAAACGGCGAGCCCTGTTCGACGGCAACTTAGTTGTCTGTGTCTTATCTTGTGCAGCATATCCATGAATTAGGAAATCCGCGATGAATTATCTTGATTTCGAAAAACCGATTATTGAGCTGGAAAAGAAAATTTCCGAACTGAGTGAATTGCATCTTACGGATGACAATGTGCTGACACCGGAAATTGAACGGCTCCGCAGCAGGGTTGAAGAGCTCAGAAAATCCATATTTACCAACCTGACGCACTGGCAGCGGGTACAGCTCGCGCGTCACCCCGACCGCCCCTACACACTTGATTATGTCTACAAGCTCACGGAAAATTTTATTGAGCTTCATGGTGACCGGTGCTACAGTGACGACAAAGCCATTGTAGGCGGACTGGCTGCATTCCGGGGGCGCTCCGTCATGATCATCGGGCATCAGAAAGGACGGGACACCAAAAGCAGAAAGTACCGGAATTTCGGCATGCCCAATCCGGACGGTTACCGCAAAGCGCTGCGGCTGATGAAGACAGCCGAGAAATTCGGGATTCCCGTAATTACCATGCTCGATACTCCCGGAGCCTTTCCCGGTCTTGAAGCGGAAGAGCGGGGACAGGCAGAGGCGATCGCCCGGAATCTTCGTGAAATGGCGCTTCTCAGAGTGCCGGTAGTAACCGTCGTCATCGGTGAAGGGGCAAGCGGGGGAGCGCTTGGCATCGGAATGGGCAATGAAGTATACATGATGGAAAATACATGGTATTCGGTTATTTCACCGGAATCCTGCTCATCCATTCTCTGGAAAACATGGGATTACAAGGAACAGGCTGCACGGGCTCTTAAGCTGAGTGCAAAGGACCTTATGGAGCTGGAAGTTATTGACGGCATCATCAGCGAGCCACTGGGCGGGGCACACCGGGATTACGATGCGGCATCTGTAGCGGTAGGTGACCAGATAGCCGAAAGCCTGGACCGTCTCTCCAAAATGAAACCCGATAAGCTGAAGTCACAGCGTATCGAAAAATACTCCCAGATGGGTTCGTGGTCCGATACTTCAAAAAAATAACTGATGCTGCCTGACAAAGATCCTCTTGTAACATATGAAATGCAGCTCAGAAGCCGGTACAGCGAAACCGACAAAATGGGGGTGGTTTATCACAGCCGGTACCTCGAGTATTTTGAGGTCATCCGGACCGAATTCATACGCGAAGCAGGTCTTTCATATGCTGAAATGGAAGAAAGAGGGGTAATGCTCCCCGTTGCTAATGTGGAAATCCGTTTCAGGCGACCCATTTTGTATGATGAGCTGATGAACGGCCGTTTGATGGTCTTTGATGAACCTGCGGTTCGCCTTGTGACGTATTACGATATCCGTCCCGCCGGTTCGCATCAGTCCAGTGTGACGGGAAAGGTCGAGCTTGTATTCGTGGATGCTGCCACCCGGAGGCCCGTTCGAGCCCCGGAATTTTTCAAAAAAAAAATGCAGAGCTATGCAGGAATGGCCTGAACATGTTGACCGAATTGTAACACTGGCTCTTGAAGAGGATATCGGCAGGGGAGATATCACAACAGATGCCATATTTTCCGGAGATGAAACCGGGTCGGCCGTACTGGTGGCCAAGGAAAATGGCGTACTTGCTGGTCTGGATCTTGTAGACTTTATCATCGGGAAGCTGGATAAGGACATTACATTCCATACCGGCAGAAACGACGGTGATATTGTGGCCGGCGGAAGTGTGATAGCCACTCTGGAAGGCCCCATGGCGCCCATGCTGAGTGCGGAACGGACCATTCTCAATTTTTTCCAGCGTATGTGCGGCATAGCAACGCGCACCAGGAAGTATGTACGGGCCCTGTCATCAACAAAAACAAAAATCCTCGATACGCGCAAAACAGCGCCGGGCCACCGGTATCTGGATAAACTCGCTGTCCGGGCGGGTGGAGGTGAAAATCACAGGATGAGGCTGGATGACCGGTTTCTGATCAAGGAAAACCATATCCGCATGGCCGGCAGTATTGCTGCGGCTGTAAGCAGATGCAGGGCCTACCGGAGCAAACATAACACGGAAGCACCGCTGGAAATCGAAGTTACCAGTCTTGCCGAGCTCGATAAACTGCTGGCAGCAGAGCCGGTGGAGTATGTCATGCTGGATAATATGCTGCTTGAGGAAATGCGGGAAGCGGTAAGGCGGATCAACGGCAGGATTTTGACCGAAGTCTCTGGTAATGTGACACTGGATAGAGTTCCGGAAATAGCCGGGGCGGGTGTTGACTTTATATCCTCGGGAGAGCTGACCCATTCGGTCCGGGCAATGGATATTTCCATGCTGGTACGTGAACGTTCCGGCGGCTGATGCTTCAGAGAAGAATTTCCGGCATGAATCAAATTTTGTTAACGACGCAAAATGGGGAGTTCGATGCATAATGGTGCGTCTGATGTGCTGAAGCTTCATCCCGTGCTGCTGGTTGTCGTACTATCAGCCGCCCTTTTTTTTGCTGCATCGGCCTGGAGTCCGCCGTTAATCTATGAGGATATTGCCGGATGGGCCGGAAGCTGGCAAAAAAAGCTGTTTTCGTTTGTTTGTCATCAGCAGATCGACAGATCATTTCACATTGGAGGAGTGCCGCTTGCCGTTTGCAGCCGGTGCACCGGAATCTATTCCGGTTTGCTTTCAGGTTTGATGATTTTCTCAGTGATTTATGCTTCAGTGAATTACTGGAAACATTATATTACCGGAATATTTCTGATCGGATCGCTGGCTGCTGTTGTTGACGGATCAGCAAACATACTGGAGCTTTGGAGTACTGCTGATAGTTATCGTTCCGTCATCGGAGCGGTCTGGGGATTTTCAGCAGGAGGCCTGTTAGTATTTGCAATCATAATACCCCGGGAAAAAAAATGAGGAAATGCATATGGAACCTGTAGAAAAGAAAAGTTACTGGAATGCCGCAGGAATGGCCGGAGTCATATTCGGCTTTATTGTATTTCTTGTGGCTACCATCGGAAGTTATGCGACCATACATTCTGAGCCCACCGGAACCTTTTTCAGCGGCACCATAGTCGCATCTGTCATTGGCTGCCTGATAGGCGCTTTCGGTGGCGTGCTCGCCGTAAAACTGTACATCAATGAATACGGTCCGGAACTGAAAATCGGAACCGGAGCCGTAATCGGTCTGGTCACCGGCATTTTTATCACTCTGGTTTATCAGGTTTTTTCGATGATATGGCCGGTAATAGACAGCTCGTACATTGAAAATCTGCAGTCTGCCATGATCGCAAATATTGAGATGATGGATGCATTGCCGGCGGCGACAAGGGATGAGATGATTGATGCCATGTATGCAGATATGCAGAACTACTATTCTGCGGGCACCATAATTCAGAATTTGTTTTTCGGCGTTCTGACCTATGGTCTGCTCAATCTGCTGAGTGGTCTGCTTGCCGCCAAGTTCATGGGTAAACCCCCGCAGGAAGAAGCAATCTGAGTACAGCCGGATGATCATCCAATTTTTCAAACAATCTGACATACCATGCAGCATGATGAGAACAATTCCGGCTTGAACAACTCCGGAATGAACAGTTCCGGAAGTCAGCAGCACAACCCTGATTCCGGGGGACAAGGTGAATCCGGCTCCGGACCCGGATTTACTTCGCCCTCCGGCTACCTTCACCAGCAAAGCTGGGCAGAACGAAACGGGTTTCCGCCCTGGCTGCTTGCCCTGGTCTGGGTAGTACTCGGATTTGTACTGTTCCAGCTGGCCGGTAACACCATGGCGGCCATTTATCTCATTACTGCTGCCGATGATGCGGTAACAGCGTTCGATGTGGAATTACTGATGGAACACATCGATGTGCTCTTTATCACAAACTCAATCAGCCAGATTCTTTTTCTGGGTCTTATGACCTGGCTGATCACCGGTCTGGTAACCACCGGAAAACGATCGGCCTTTCTTCGTTTCCGGACCGATGACAAAACATTGCCGGTCGTATTGCTGACCGTGGTTCTGGTGATTGTCATGCAGCCCGTGATATGGCTGTTTTCCTGGCTCAATGCCCAGATACCGATGTGGGACGGTTACATGGCTATGGAGGAGACTCAGATGGAGATGATCAAGGGTTTCCTGACAGCCGATCACGTCACCCTGATCGCCCTGTTTCATGTGGGCCTGGTTCCGTCCATATGCGAGGAAATTCTGTTCCGGGGGTATGCACAGCGACTCATGGAAAAGTCATGGGGCATCTGGGCGGCTATCATAGTCGGAGGGGTGTTATTCGGGCTGTTCCACATCCGTCTGACCCAGCTGATACCGCTCACTTTGATAGGCATGCTTCTGGCGTGGCTGGTATGGAGATCCGACAGCATCTACCCGGCCATTACCGGACATTTTGTCAACAATGGCGGCAGTGTGCTGGTTGCATCTCTTTATTCTGATTATGCCCTGGAACAGATGACGGCAACCGAACTTCCGCCCGTCTGGTTATTGTTGGTTAGTGCAGGAGTCACTATTATGGTAATACGATACATCCATCACATAACCGAACGGGAGTAGCATATGTTCAATGAAAAATTGTCGCCCGATAAAATTGATGACTGGAAATGCATTTATGAGACCAGTATGGAAAGTGAAGCCCGGCTGGTCCAGGCTTATCTTCAGGATCAGGGACTGACATGTCAGGTTCTGTCCAAAAAAGACAGTGCCTATAATGTGAATTTTGGCGACCTGTCTGCCATTTTCCTTTATGTTCCCAGTGAGGAGGTTTCGGATGCCGAAAAAGCACTAAAAGAGTGGAAAGACGGGACAATTGATTTTGAAGATCCGGAAAACCAGGGATCAGATCATGATTCTGATGATCCGCAAACCGATGACACGTAAAAAATCGAAACATCAACCAAATTGCAGCGTCAGTCGCTGTTTCTGATTGAATAAACCTGTTAGTGCTGATGATTTCATTACTGAGAGGAGCTGAGGGTGTCTGAATTAACAAAGCGCATAGTTACCGCTCTGGTGGCGGCACCGGTTTTTTTGTACCTGACCTGGCTTGGCGGATACTATTTCCTGATTATTCTGCTGTTGATATCCGGAATCATTCAGCTCGAAATCATACGGATGATCGAAAAGCAGGAGATGAAAGTGCTTACCCCGCTGGCCCTGCTGCTCGGCGTACCGATCCTGCTGTTTGTGCTGTTTCCCGCAACTGCATGGTTGTTTTTCCTGGCGCTGCTGCTTCTGACCTTCCTCATTGAAACATTCAGCCATCAGGTCAATGGCTGGAAACGTCTGGTAACCACTGTCATGGTCGCTGTCGTGGTTCCCGCTTTTTTTTCCGGACTCTTATTGCTGCGGAACTACCAGGATGACAGCACCGGATTTATTCTTACCCTTACCCTGCTGCTCATGGTATGGTCAAACGATGTTTTTGCTTATGCCGGAGGTAAAACGATGGGAAAGCATCCGCTGGCACCGTCCATCAGTCCGGCCAAAACGATAGAAGGTTTTGTCTGGGGGTTCGTCGGCAGTCTCCTGGCTGTATCTCTATGCAAGGCATTTATTTCCGGATTTCCTCTCAGCTGGGGGGCAGCTGCAGGTTTTGCCGCAGTAACAGGATTCTTTGGTCCTGCCGGTGACCTTGCCGAAAGCAAGCTTAAAAGAGCTTCCGGCATCAAGGATTCATCCGGACTCATGCCCGGTCATGGCGGGTTTTATGACCGTTTTGATGCTGTTATGTTTTCCGCCCCGGCCGCTGTGATCTATCTTGGTATTCTTGATTTCTTTGGCTTGTTCTAATCCTCGGAGGCCGCTATGAAATTCTACATTACCGGTGGAACCGGATTTATCGGATCCCGTCTGTGCCAGATGCTGGTTGAAGACGGCCACCATATAAAGGCAGCCAGCAGAAATCCCGGAAAACATTCCGGCAGCGGGAATGAAAAGCTGCAGTTTGTGCCTGTGCAGGATGACCCGTCAGATCATCTTTCCGAAACAGATGTCGTTATCAATCTGGCCGGAGAGAATATATTTGGAAAACGCTGGACTAAGAGCGTTAAAAAGAGGATTTATGAGAGCCGGATCCGCACGACCAGTGCACTGGTATCCGGAATGGAGAAAGCGGACAAAAAGCCGCATCTGTTCATTTCCGCATCCGGAGTGGACTATTACAACGATCAGGGAGATGATGTAATTACGGAAGACTCTGAGTCCGGTGATGGTTTTCTGGCTGACGTATGCCGGGAATGGGAGGCGGAATCTGCCAGGGCGGCAGATTTCGGGGTACGTGTTGTCAACCCGCGGTTTGGTGTGGTTCTGGGAAAGGGTGGCGGTGCGCTGGCGACAATGCTGCCTGTTTTCAAGTCGTTTATCGGCGGTTCCCTGGGATCAGGAAAACAGTTTTTCCCCTGGGTGCATATCAGTGATTTGTGCAGAAGCCTGCTGTTTGTGGTGAAAAACGAAGAAATTTCGGGACCTGTAAATATCACGGCTCCCGAACCGGTGACCATGGATACGTTTACCTCGGTACTCGGGGAAGTGCTTTCGAGACCGTCGGTGTTCAGGGTTCCCGGTTTTGCACTGCAGGCGGCATTTGGCGAGGCGGCAGAAATGCTTACCGCCAGTCACAGAGTAGTGCCCGAAAAGCTGCAGAAACACGGCTTTGATTTTGATTTTTCAACACTGAAACCTGCGTTGGTGGATCTTCTGCTGAAGAATTGAGCCTGACTCCAATGTGCTATTCTTCGTTGTCGTTCTCTTCTTCCTCCTCCTCTTCATCTTCCAGAAACCGGAATGACCACGCCCGGATTCCGTCACGTGTCTGTCCGATCAGTTCCATATCTCCGTTTCCTAGAATGTCAGTTACAATTGGCATCCTCACAGAAGTGGCCGGAATATTTTCAAGCCGCTCTCCGGATTCGACCTGCCATGCATAGACTCTGCCGTTGCTGCTCACACCGATAATATCCTCCTTGCCGCTGCCATCGAGATCAGCAATCATCATATTGTTATAACCGGCTGATTCCTGGCCCATGTTTCTGGTCAGGCGCAACTGTCCGCCCTCGTTCAGCAGAAACATGTTTCCGTCCCGGGTCTGGACTCCAATAAGGGTTTCGGTGTTGCCGCCGCTGTCGTCAATTCGCAGTCTCCGTACGATCGGGGCATTAATGACGGGGGCGTTTCCGACATAAACCCTTCGTACATAAAGCCCGTTTTGTTCATCACCCCCTGCATCGTTGTTTTCGGGGGCTGCCACAAGAGAATCGGCAAAGTACGGTTCTTCTCCGATGGCATACAGATGACCATCCGAGCCTCCGGCAAGAATGTGGTCATTGTGGAAGCTGATCGGGCCGAAGTCCGACTCAATGAACACCGGAAACGCCTGTCTCCGCTCGCCGCTATCAGTAAAACTGAACAGAGCGTTTCCTGCTGTCACCCAGAGATTATGTTCACCACCGTGCTCTTTGAATACCGGCTGATGGCGAACCCGGGTATTGACTTCCTGAGGCCATCCTTCAATGTTTCGGCCGCGCTGGTTCAGGACGTGGATTTTCCGGTCGGCCGTGGCTACGATCATTTCCGGCCGGCCGTCGCGGGCCACATCCGAAACGGCAAGCGGTGCTGTGATTTCCTCATCCATCGTAACCGGAAAGTTGGGAAGCGGAACACCCTGCGCATTCCAGGCATAAATGCGATTGCCCGCTGCCACCAGGACGGCGAGCTGATTGTTGCCGTACCAGTCATAAAGCACGGGTGAACCTATCGGCTCCTGGTTGTCCGTCTGCATTTCCAGAAATCCGGTTCCGTCAGAGGCAATGCCGATGATCTCATTTCTGTCCGTGGCTGCGATAATCTGATCCCTTGATCCGCGTCCAAGATTGCCGAGTACCGGTTTTCCGGTGAGGCGTGCTCCTCCGATGTCGTAAACCCACAAGTCCCTGACCGGATCGGTACGATCTTCGCTGTAATACAAGTCCATGCTCAATTCCAGGCTGTTGTTCTCACGCACCATGCTCATCGCCCCCACATCCATCAAGCCCGCAAGCGAACCGGCATGGTTAACAGGGCTGAGCATCGGATCCAGATAATTTAAAAGAGGTGCGGTACGGGAATATGTCCAGCTGCTCACGTTTTGCGGATGGCGCTCCCTGGCGGCCATGTAGTCATCATCATAATAATAAACAGCTCTTCGGCGCCTGTCCTGGTCGACTCTGCGCGACAAGCCGGAGCGCTTGGTGATTACTGCGGCACTGCCGGAGCGGCTGATATAAAAATCGCTGATGCCGCTGTTCGGTCCGGCCAGAAGCCGGCCAAGAATGGCGCTGCTGGCATAGTAGATGTCTCCGGTCTGCTGCAGGAAGCCTTCGCTTTCCAGTTCACTCAGGATACGGCTGAAACCGGAGTTGTCCTCCAGACGCCGGAGATACATGTGTTCGCCTTCCGACAAAAAGCCGCTGGCTTCAAATGTGGCAAAAGCCGTTGTGCGGGATAGTGTTCCGGATATTTCCCCTATACGGTCGGGATCGTTTCGCAAAAGGGTGTCAAGCGGTCCGACGGGCTCGGTCTCATCAATATCGGGCACATTTGTGTCCTGATGATAAACGGAAAAAAAAGCGGCATCGGAAGGGATGTAACGGTCAAGATCAAAGCTTTCCGGTTCGGATGTGAAGGTGTTCAGAAACGGAGAGGAGGCATCACCTGAGAGCGGAATGGTAGCGGAAAGCGAGCGTTCATAAAGCGGATCATCGTAATCCTGGTCATGAACAGAGATTACCGCAGGTTCTGTGCCCGAAAAAAGCTCACGGAATCTTGGGAGATAGCGGGGTGCTCCGACGGCCTTGACCCAGTTTTCAAACCGTGGTGTGTTGAGCAGCATATCGCCTCCGGCAAGCTGGTCTTCGGAGATGCGTACATGCGCATCATCATCCATATAGGTAAGATAGCTGTTTTCAACGGCGATACTGTTGTTGCTCATTACAATCCAGTTATTCAGCTGGGTGGCAAACAGGCGCTGACCGTTTATGTGAAGAATGTGGATTTTCTGATTGTTGAAACGGTAGCTGTTTTCGGCCATTTGCTTGCGGAAAGGATCGGCGATGGCATCCAGCCCCGCGCCCGGGTCCTGCATTATAAAAACGGGGTTCATGTTGCCGCCCTCTCCGGGGAACAGTGCAACCCCTTTTACGGCAAGCGTTTCATCAAATCCGCCTTGCATGTCCGATACAAGCTCAAGATCGAAATCTGAAATATCCTCAAGCAGGGAGCTGCTGCTTTTTTCCAGCACGGAGTCAAAACCGGCATCATTGTGAAGGAAGGTCAGCGGACTTTCGGATGGGATGGCCGCCGTCCAGGGATGGTCGGCAGGCCGGTCGGAACAGCCGGAGGCGGCGATAATTACCGAAAAAAATAAAAGGAAGGAGAATCTGGATATTGCTATCATAAACAAGTGTTGGGAAATACCTGTACAGGCACAACGTTTACATCATATCGTTCGCGGACAACATAAAATATCATTTTTTGGATGAGTTTTCTGAACCCAATCTTATTTGCGGCTTTAGCGGCGGTGGCCATACCGGTCATCATCCATTTCATTAACTTCCGCAAGCCCAGGAAAATTGCATTTTCCACACTGGCTTTTTTTCAGGAGCTGCAAAAATCGACCATCCGGCGTCTGAACCTCAAACGGTACTTGCTGCTGGCCCTCCGTGTTCTTGGCATTGCCATGCTGGTCACCGCTTTGGCCAGGCCGTTCCTTCCGCCGCAAATATCGGGCTGGCTGGGCGCCTCTTCCGGGCAGCAGGTCATCGCACTGCTCATCGACAACGGACCCAGCATGATGCAGATCGATGAAGCGGGCCCTTACATGGATCAGGCGAAAACGGCAGCCCGTGAGGTCATCGAACAGTCATCCGATGACGCGCGGTTTCTCATAGTGCCCAGCCACGGTGAAGTGGAATCCGGCAGGATCATGCGCCGGGCCGAGGCGCTCAGATATCTGGAAGATCTTGAACCCCTGAACAAGGGCGGTTATCCCGCTGAGCGGATGCGTCTGCTTCAGGAACGGCTTGCTGACCAGCCCGGCCAAAGCGGGCATGCCTACTGGATTTCCGATGCACGAAAAACACATCTCCAAAAATTCAAAGACAACTACAACAACGACGATCCCGAAAGTGAACATTCCGTCACGTTTATCCGCGTGGGTGATGATTCGTTTCAGAATATTTCGGTTGCATCGGTGGAGCTGACGGACCATGTACTCGGCGAAGGTATCCCCGTGGGAGTTGCCGTTACTGTGAAAAACTTCGGGGATCAGCCGGCATACAACTCCTACCTGAGTCTCGAAATTGACGGTGAACGAATGGGGCAGTACGATGTGGATCTCGAGGCCGGCCAGGAAAAAGAGCTTCTGTTCGAAGTCATTCCCGAATCACCGGGCACCATCGGGGGCAAAGCCATACTCGAAGGCGGAACATATACCTTCGACCACAAGCGCTATTTTTCCATCGATGTCCCGGAAAGCCGCAATGTGCTGCTGATCGGAGATGAAGGCGAAGACCGTTCCCGCCGTTCTTATCTCAAACCCGTTCTTGACGCAGTATCGGAGACGGGAACCCGGGTAAAGGCCGAAACTACCGACATGCGGAACATCCGTGATCATGAGCTGGACAACTTCGATGCGCTTATACTTGAAAGTCCGGAGCAGATACCCGACTATCTGCAGGCCGAACTGGTGCAGTTTGTCCAGCAGGGACGCGGCCTGTTCTTCGTTCCGTCCGAAAAGGGAAGCATGTCAGAATACAATCGCTTCCTGAGTCAGTTTGATGCCGGTTCCTATTCAGGCATGAGAGGCACTTACGGCCGGTTTGAAGAAGTAGCTTCGTTCCAGCCCCTGTCAGAAGGACATATTCTGCTGGATGATGTATTCCAGTCCGACGAGGATGAGTTGCGAATTGATATGCCGACCATCTATCACTATCTGCGCTATGACAGGGATGCCGGAACTTCCGGCACATCGCTGCTGCGATCCAATCTGGATGAGCCGCTTTTTGTAGAACACCGTTTTGGAGACGGCATGATTCTGGTCGGCACGATGGGATTTTCGCCGGGCTGGTCAAACCTGAGCATCAAGCCGCTGTATGCCCCGCTGGTCTACCGCATGATACTGTATGCGGTTGCATGGGAACAGGGTGGTGTTCGCGAGCATACACTGGGCAGGTCATTTGACAGACAGTTTGCCGATATCGGAACCAGTGTAACCATGAAACTGAACGGAGACGAGATACGTCCGGAAACGGCATCAGGCGGACAGGGGCTCAGAGTCCGGTACCCGGCTGTTGAATGGTCGCCGGGTTGGCTGGAGATGAATCTGGATGAAAAAAAATATGTCATCGCGGTGAATCAGGATATATCGGAATCGGACTTTACGTCGTTATCCATAACAGAAACCGAAGAATTTCTCGAAGAGAGCCTGTCGCTGGCCGGAGTACTCGATATCACAGGTTACAGTGAGTCGGAAATTCGCACAGCAATGGCTGATATCAGTTTCGGACGAGAAATATGGAGTTTGTTTATAATTATTGCGCTTGCTTTTATGATTGCAGAATGCATTATTTCAAAGACATACAAAACGGAAACCGGTGCTGATAAACAGGCTTGATGTATGATACAACTTGCTACGATACACCTTGCGATAGTGGCCTTGGTAACTCTCGGAACGACGATGATCATGGTTGTCACGGCTTCAAATGCCTTGCGCCTGAGAAATGTAGAACTCAGCTGGAGCGCAGGGAAGTTGTTTGGCTACCCGCTTTTTGCCACGATTTTTCTGCTATTCTCCGTCAGCCTGACCGCCCTTGTGTACGTACAGCAGCTGCACCATCATACAGTCACCCTGATGTGCTATAACTGGATTGGAATCACCTGGTTCATCACCAGCCACCTGATGTCGCGCCGCTACGTAACCGATCACGGCATCGTAAAAAATGTCAATGACCCCTCCCAAACCGTTGCCTGGAACCGGATTATGGATTACGTAGAGCGCAATGAAGGCAAGAACCAGACCTATGTTTTCTTTTATCCCGATCATTTGCAGGCAGACCGCTCCCGTAATATCCGGCTGGAAATTGATATCCCGATTGAAAAACGCCTTTCTTTCGGCCACATCATCCAGAGAAAGCTGGGCCGGCGCTTTCATCTCGGAGAGCTTGAAAGCACGGATATCAAACAGCTCAAATTGTAATTCTCATCACAGATTAACGGAACAGGAAGAGTTTTTTGAACAGCGATATTCAATCCAACATAGAAAGCAAAGAACGGGCAGTACTGGTTGGTATTTACGGTGATACCATAGATAAGAGACAGGCGGAAGAATACATTACGGAACTTGAGCTTCTTGCTGACACCGCCGGAGGCGTCACCGTTGACAAAATCCTTCAGCATAAGCCGCGGCCGGATGTGAGTACCTATATCGGCAAGGGCAAGCTCAGAGAGGTCCGGCAGAAGATGAAAGAGGCATCTGCCGATCTTGTGATATTCGACGATGACCTGTCGCCAACCCAGGCCAGGAATATTGAAAAGGCAACCGAGTCCAAAGTGCTGGACCGCAGCGGCCTGATCCTTGATATTTTTGCCTCGAGGGCAAAAACGTCAGCGGCCAAAACCCAGGTTGAACTTGCGCAGCTTCAGTACCTGCTTCCGAGACTGACCCGCTACTGGACGCACCTTTCACGGCAAAAAGGCGGTATCGGCACAAAGGGACCGGGTGAGACTCAGATTGAAACCGACCGCAGGCTCATCGGCCGGCGCATTTCCGTGCTGAAAGAAAAACTTGAGAAGCTGGACAATCAGCGGAAAGTCCAGCGCAAAGGCAGAAAAGATGCGCTACGTGTTGCACTCGTCGGGTACACCAACGCCGGCAAGTCATCACTGATGAATGCCATGACCGACACCTCCGTATTTGCGGAAAACCGCCTTTTTGCGACACTCGATGCTACCGTCCGCCGGCTTCAGATTGACCAGGAAGAAGTATTGCTCTCTGATACCGTAGGATTCATCCGAAAACTGCCCCACAATCTGGTGGAAAGTTTCAAGTCGACACTGGATGAAATCAGGGAAGCCGACATTCTCCTGCATGTGGTGGACGTCGCATCTCCGGTAAAAAACGACTACATCGAAACGGTCAATAAAACACTCGAAGAACTCGAAGTCCACAAAAAGCCGGTAATTCTGGTCTTTAACAAGGTAGATCTGCTGGAATCCCCGCAGGACATGGCTGACGTCAAACATCAGTATCCGGGTGCCGTGATGGTATCTGCATACAGAGGTATCGGGCTGGATGATATTTCCCGTGAGATCAAAAAAAGAGTTGAAAGCAACTATTTATACCGAAAAATTGTCTTGCCCATACAGAACTATCACGTAGTTTCGTTTTTACATGAAGTAGCCGAGGTTGAAGAGGAGTCATATGATGAGGATTCGATCGTAATTACTTGCAGGATTCACGAGAAATACTCCGGCAGGCTCGACGAACTGCTGAGGAAAAACAATGCATCCGGTACAGATTTGCAGGGTGCGAACGGAGAAAACCATGCTGATCCGGGAAATTATCAGTGAACATATAAAACCCCTGAGGGCATCAGATACGGCTGCTGAAGCTCTGGCTGCCATTTTGGAGAGCGGCCAGGGGGTTTTGCCTGTTGTTGACCGGACAACCAACCGCTTTATCGGCATGGTTTCCCGGGAAGCGGCAGAAAAGCACTGCGGGTCTGTCGACAGTGTAATGCTGATCAGGGATGCAGAAGCTGTTGCAACCGCGCCGGATCAGAATGTGTTTGATACTGTCCGGTTGATGGACAAAAATGATATCAGTCTTATTCCCGTCGTTGAGCATGACCGCAACTACCTCGGTGTAGTCGAAAGACGGATTCTTTTCGACCGGATTATCCGTATGATGAATTTTACCGAATACGGTTCGCTGATCACCATCCACTTCAAGGAGCGGGATTTCACTTTGTCCCAAATGGTCCGGATAATCGAAGCAGAGGGCGGACTTATACTTGGATTGAGCGTAGAATCACCCAAAGACAGCCATCCCTTCTATGTGGTTTCCATCAAGCTGAACTTGCCCGATCCCGGACGTATTGTTGCCGCTTTGCGAAGGCACGAGTTTATAGTAGATAATCACAGCATGGAAAACCAGGAAGATCAGCGCTATGAGGAACGGGCTGATGAGCTGCTCCGCTATCTCGACATCTGACAAGGTCTGCATGACTCCATCCGGATCCGCCTGATAATCTGCAGAAGAACTATTCCCGGTCAATTATTATATTGTAACCTTTAAAATATTGCGGCTTTCCCTAATTTCTGATTGCAAACAAAATGACAGGGCTTTTTAGATTATGTATTATCCTGCTGGTGCTGGCAGGCTGGGTTTTTATACCGCCTCCGGCTCACGGCCAGTCGTCACCGTCTCCGGCTCACGACCATTTTGAAACAGGGAAAAGACTCTATGAAGAGGGGCTGTTCCTGCAGGCAGCAAACTATTTTAACAAAGCCCTGCAGTCCGGTCAAGAGCGTCATTTTACTGAAGATGCCCGCTTTTACCTTGCCAAGTCACAGGCTGCCCTGGACACGCTGAACCACAGGGTCTACACAGAGCAGTTTCTCCAGGATTACCCCGCCGGCAGATATGCTGCCAGAGTCCTTGAAGATATGGGAAGCCGAAGTTTTCAGATGCAGGACTTTGAAGAGGCTCTGTCGGATTACTCCCGTGCCTATAAAATCGAAACAGAAAAAGACGAAAGAGCGCGTTTCCTGTTTTTGATGGCCGAGTCAACCCGGGAAATGGCCGCAACCGACAGTGCATCCGTTCTGTACGATACGCTGGCGCACATGTATCCTGAAACCGAATGGGCGCCAAAGGCTCTCTATTCCCGTGGCAGGCTTTATCTGGAAAAAGAAGATTTTGATCAGTCCTCAGCAGTATTTGAATCGCTTCGGGAGCGATATCCCAACCATACCGTAACACGTCAGATCGGGACGGCACTCGGCGAGATGTACTACCGCCAGGAGCGCTACGAAGAAGCCATTGAGGCCCTGCGCAGTGAAATGTCGTACCTGGAAGGGGAAGCACAGATGAAAGCGGTGCTGCTCATCGCGGAAAGTCATAATTACCTGGAAAATTTTGACCGGGCCGCTACTTTTTACCGCCGGTATATCAATCTTGCAGACGATGAAATGGAAGAGCGTCCCGCCCATTATGGGCTGGGATGGGTTTATCATAAACAACAGGTCTATCACTGGGCGGCAGAGTCATTTGGAAAAGCGGCGAAGGGAGATGACGAACTGGCCCGGAAGGCACGATATTATCAGGCCGTCAACTACAAGCTCAGCGGCCGTTATGACCGCGCCCTGGAAGTGTTTGAAACTTTCGGAGACCGGTACACCGACGGGTTCTGGGTAGAGTATGCCTACTATGAGTGGGCGCTGACGGCATTTGAGCTGGGTAGATACGATCTGGCCATTGATGTACTTCAGAGACTCATAAGGGGAGATGACGACCTGGAGGATCCCGGCAAGGTATACTCCCTGCTCGGGGAAGCCTATTTTGCAAACAACGAATTTACCCGGGCTGTCAGGGCTTTTGAAATTGCAGAGCAGACGGATGAAGTTGATGCGGATATGAAGCGGCAGGCCCGTTTTCAGAGGGCCTGGGTCTTGTATGAAAATCATGCATTCAGAGAAGCCGCACGTGCTTTTGAAGAAGTTTACCGGGATCAGCCCTCGGGTGAACTTGCTGCCGAAGCACTTTTCTGGAGTGCCGACAGTTATTACAATCTCAGCCAGTGGGAGCAGGCGGCACGCCATTTTGAACGTTTTCTGGAAGGTTATCCCGACCACAGGTTTGCCGGAGCAGCCTCATACTCTCTGGGATGGGCAAACTTTCACATGAGAAACTTCCTGCAGGCAGTGCGCTATTTCGAGGCGTTCAAACGTGACCATGAACCGCCTCCCATGGCGCTTTTTCCGTATGAAATTGATACCAGGCTCAGAATCGGCGATTCTTACTATGCGCTGGGAAGATACGACGATGCTATCGCGAATTATGACCAGGTGGCCGGGTCGGAAGAGGGCGGCGATTATGCCCTTTTCCAAATGGGCAACAGCTACTTCAGAAACGATCAGTCCTTCGAGGCTGTAAGAACATTCCGGCGGTTGCCGCGCGTCTTTCCGGAAAGCAACCTGAGAGAGCAGGCCAGATACAATATTGGCTATATCTTCTTTTTGAACGGCAATTATGATCAGGCCATAGAAGAATTTCATGAGCTGATCAATCGCTATCCCGGTACCGAGTGGGCGGCACGTGCCCAGTATCAAATTGGTGATGCTTTCTATAATGCCGGCCAGTTTGAAGAAGCCGTGGAAGCCTATCGGACCGTACTCGATGAATACCCCGGAAGCCGTCTGGTCGTTGACGCAGTGAACGGAATTCAGTTCGCCCAGCTTGCCGGAGGTAAAGAAGATACAAGTCTTGATATCCTGGAAGATTTTCTGAATCAGCATCCGCAAACCGGAACCGCCGACCAGCTGAGATTCCGTCAGGCCGAAAACCTCTTGCAGGCCGGAGATTACGAACAAGCGGTCAGTTCATTCCGGCACTACATCAGAGTGACCACCTCCGAGTCCATGATTCCGGAAGCCTGGTATAATATCGGCGACGCCTATGAACAGCTTCGTGAGTACTCTGAGGCTGTTGCTGCCTATCGCACCATTGTTGATGAATACCCGGAATCCGACAGGGTTGATCCATCCCTGCTGAATATTGGCCGGATTGAATACGAGCAGGAGCGATATTCCGACGCCATCAGCGCACTGGAAAAACTGGTTGAAAGTGAGGGGCGACTGCAGGTTGAAGCACTTGCGACTCTGGGTGATGCTTATTTCGCAGACGGAAGAACCGGCCGTGCAGAATCTGCCTACAGGAGGGCAACGGATATCCGTGATGATCACCAGCAGTCACTCATCGGAAAAGGGCGGGTTGCACTCGAGCGGGGACAGTATATGGATGCCAGCCAGCTCTTTTCACGCGTTGCGGAGATGAGTACCGCAAACAGGGGGGCCGAAGCGCAGTATTATCTTGGAAAAGTCGAGCAGGCACGGAACAATCACGAAGAGGCGATCGATGAATTTGCGCGTGTGAGCGCACTGTATGAAGCTTATGATGAATGGGTCGCCCGGGCGATGCTGGCCACAGCCGACTCATACAGAGAGATGGGTCGGACCGGAAGGGCCAGTCAGACCCTTCAGGATGTCATCGAGCGTTTTCCGGATACGAAATATGCCCGTCAGGCGTCCGAGCAACTGTAACCGCTTCAGAAGGTATGAATAAATCAATACTCCCCGCGGCAAAACTCCAAGGTCATATATCCGTTCCGGCAGACAAATCCATTGCCCAGAGGGCAGCACTGTTTTCGCTTCTGGCTGAAGGCCGCTCTGAGATTAAGAACTTTCCGCCAGCCCAGGATCCGCAAACCGCATTGCAATGCATCCGGCTGCTGGGTGCTGAAGTCATTCAGGAAGGAAGCGATGTCGTGATTACAGGTCCCGGCCGCTGGAATATGAAGGTGCCCGGACAGGAAATAGACTGCGGGAACTCCGGAACCGTGATGCGGCTCTTGTCCGGCATACTGGCAGGGGCCGGAATACCGGCTACACTCACGGGAGATGAGTCCCTTTCTTCCAGGCCTATGATGCGAATTATTGAGCCCCTGATGCAGATGGGGGCTGAAATTACATCATCTGAAGGAGGATATCCTCCGCTGCGGATTGAAAGGAACCGGGAGCTTGCATCTGTTGATTTCACACTGCCGGTTCCCAGTGCACAGCTCAAGTCGTGTGTTTTACTGGCCGGTTTATTCGGAAGCAACCCCACTACAGTCACGGAAACGCTGCCCAGCAGAAATCATACGGAAACCATGCTGCAGCTTCCGGTAAAACAGCAGGGCAATAAAAAGATTATTACGGTCAGCCGCGATCATGCGGTCAGGCCGATGAAGCTTCACATCCCGGGCGATTTTTCATCCGCTGCATTCTGGCTGGTCGCCGGATCTGTTTTAAATGATTCCGAAATCAGACTTTCCGGCACCGGTATCAATCCTACCCGAAGCGGAGCCCTGAAAGTCCTCGAAAGGATGGGAGCCGATATTTCGGTAACCGGTGAACGTACTTCTGCCGGAGAACCCGTTGCTGATATTGTGGTCCGTTCTGCCCGTCTGAAAGCCACCAGCATTCAGGCAGAAGAAGTGCCTGATGTCATTGATGAGCTGCCCGTTCTGTCTGTGGCCATGGCTTGTGCAGACGGGGTTTCGCATATCCGGGGTGCCGGTGAACTCCGCGTCAAGGAAAGCGACCGCCTGGCTGCGATGGAAAAAATGCTGCATCAATCGGGAGTCCAGATCAGGACATATGAGGACGGACTAACCATTTCAGGCAAACCGGATGCCCGCCTTTTACCTGGAAGATACCTCAGTTTCCATGATCACCGCATCGCCATGGCAGCTGCCATATTGGCGCTTAAGGCTGACGGTGTGTCAGAAATTGCTGACGCAGAAGCCGCCGCAGTGTCATATACGGAATTCTGGGATCATCTGGACATCCTGTCATACCGCTGATCAGGCCGGTACACCTGTTCTCTGTCAATTCGACAGATAAAACTGCCTCTCCGTGTGTTGGCATCGTAATTGCATTAGTGCTGGCAGAAGTAATAAAAATGTTACTTACAGAATGTTAATCTGAACAGGAATCATACAGAAACGGAATTTATTATGAGTAAGATTATTGGAATTGATCTCGGAACAACAAACTCCTGCGTATCGGTGATGGAAGGCAACGAGCCGGTTGTCATTCAGAATTCAGAGGGTGGCAGAACCACTCCGTCGGTCGTGGCTTTCTCCAAAGACGGGGAACGGCTGGTTGGAGCTCCCGCCAAGCGGCAGGCGATTACCAATCCCCAGAAAACCATCACTTCCATCAAGCGTTTTATGGGTCGCTTTTACGATGAAGTGACCGAAGAGCAGAAAACCGTATCCTACAAGATTGTCAAAGCGGATGACGGCACCGCCCGCGTAGATCTTGAGGACAGGACCTATGCACCGCAGGAAATATCAGCCATGGTACTGCAGAAAATGAAGCAGACTGCAGAGGAGTATCTTGGCGAAAAGGTGTCGGAGGCAGTGATTACCGTACCGGCATATTTCAACGATGCACAGAGAAAAGCAACCCAGGAAGCCGGAAAGATCGCCGGACTTGAAGTCAAGCGGATTATCAACGAGCCGACAGCGGCATCACTGGCTTACGGTCTGGACAAAAAAGACAAGAGCATGACCATCGCCGTATTTGACCTTGGCGGTGGTACTTTTGACATCTCCATCCTGGAGCTGGGTGACGGTGTGTTTGAGGTTAAATCCACAGACGGTGACACCCATCTTGGTGGTGACGACTTTGACGAGCGCCTGTTGAACTTTCTGGCTGACGAATTCAAGAAAAGCGACGGAATTGACCTGAAAAAAGACCCCATGGCGCTTCAGCGTCTGCGTGATGCTGCAGAAAAGGCAAAGGTTGAGCTTTCAAGCTCACAGAAAACCAACGTCAACCTGCCGTTTATTACGGCCGATCAGTCCGGCCCAAAGCACCTCAGCATCGATATCACACGTTCTAAGTTTGAGCAGCTTGTTGAGGATCTCGTCCAGAGAACGCTCAACCCTTGTGAAAAAGCTCTGAAAGGTGCCAAACTCAAAAAGTCCGAAATTGATCAGGTTATTCTGGTGGGCGGATCCACCCGGATTCCCAAAATCCAGGAAGTTGTAAAGGATTTCTTTGAAAAAGAGCCCAGCAAGGGCGTGAACCCGGATGAGGTTGTTGCCATTGGTGCGGCCATTCAGGGCGGTGTCTTCTCAGGGGACGTTAAAGACGTAGTATTGCTTGACGTCAACCCGCTTACCCTCGGTATTGAAACCCTGGGCGGTGTAATGACCAAGCTCATCGAAGCCAACACCACGATCCCGACAAGCAAGACAGAAACCTTCTCCACAGCTGCCGACAACCAGTCCAGTGTGGAAATCCATGTGCTTCAGGGTGAACGTGCCAAGGCCGAAGACAACCGGACGCTCGGACGGTTCCACCTGGATGGCATCCCGCCGGCGCCCCGCGGTGTGCCTCAGATTGAAGTGACTTTTGACATCGATGCCAACGGTGTACTCAGCGTAGGTGCCAAAGACAAGGGCACAGGCAAAGAGCAGAGCATCCGCATCGAGGCAAGTTCAGGACTTTCTGAAGAAGAAATCGACAAGATGAAGAAGGCGGCTGAGGAACATGCCGATGAAGACAAGAAGCTGCGTGAAAAAGTGGAGACACTGAACAAGGCCGACAGTCTGATTTTCTCCACCAAAAAGCAGCTTGAAGAGTACGGTGAAAAGCTTTCCGAGCAGAACAAAGCCAACATCCAGCAGGCACTTGAGAAGCTGGAAGGACTCCACAAGGAAGAAAAAGTGGATGAGCTTGAAGCTGCTATGGAAGAGCTGAATAAGGCATGGTCCGATGCATCAAGCGAAATGTATCAGGCAGCCCAGGATGCTCAGCAAGGAGCCGGAGCCGGTCAGCAGGCCGGAGCTTCAGGCGAAGCCGGTGAGCAGTCCGCCGGTGAAGAACAGCAATCCGCTGATGACAGTGATACTGTTGATGCGGAGTTTGAAGTTGTCGATGATGAAGATAAAGACAACAATGATGACAAGAAGTAACTTGCGGTTGTTTATCTAACCGCATTGTGAGCAAGCAGTTGCAGAACCCGCACTGGTACAATGCTATAAGCAGGTACCGGTTGCGGGTTTTTTTATATAAAGTAATGGAACGTAATTGTCTCAAAGGTGCTTTTGCATTTTGTGCAGAAAAATTCAACCCGGACTAGTTATAAACACAGTCCGGGGTGTTAATCCACAGAAGATAATCCGGGCTCATATGCAAGAGGATCTTTACAGGCAACTGGCATCCAGAATAGCAGCATCAGACGAGCAGGCTTTTGACGAACTTTTCCGAACGTTATATGCACAGCTCGTTTCCTATTCTTTTACCTATACAAAAGACAAGGAGACGGCAGTTGATATCACTCAACAGGCATTCATAAAACTATGGCAGAAACGAATGGAGCTGGACGTGGATAAATCAATTAAAGCGTACATGTACAGAATAGTCCGCAACCTTTCACTCAACCACAACCGTGACACTGCGGCGGTTGATTACATTTTTGACTTCGATAATCTGCACAACGGACGTCATACTGCGGATGAGCCGTTTGCCGACGACGAATCTGCGGATACGCCGGCCCGGATGAAACTGCTTGAACAATGGATATCATCACTGCCCGAAAGACAGAAAGATGCACTGATGCTCAGCAAATTTGACGGCCTGGATCATCAGGAAATTGCAGAAATCATGGAAGTATCCAAAAACACTGTGAATAATCATATTGTAGCAGCAATCAAAAATCTGAAAAAGCGGTATTATCAGTATCTCAAAACATCTCATGCAGGTTATGTCTGATAACCCACTGAAATATTATTTAAACTGTTACGTGACTGCGTTGAAACAGATATGGGCTGATGTTCGGGGTGGAGAAACACCGGACAGGCAAAAAAGCACTGTGCCGGTTCGCAAGCACCCGCAAAGTAATATTGTTTCGGAAGCTGAAACCGAAATCGCGCTGGCATCAGTAAAAAAACAGCTGGGTCATAAAAATACCGGTCCTGATTCCGTAAAGAAGCAGGCTGTTGTTCGCAGGAAACCTTCAGTAACTGTGCGATTTGTCCGGTATGGCATAGCTGCTGCCATACTTTTTGCTGCAGTCGGCACAGGCTATTATATGATGCCGGTCACATCAGTCGTGCCCAAGGGTGAAATTATGACGAAGACGTTATCTGACGGCAGCACTGTGACGCTGAACAGCGGGACCAGTATCAGCTACAACAGGCTGTTCGGCACATTCCACCGGAACATCACACTGGACGGTGAGGCCTTTTTTAATATCGCATCAGCCGATCACCGGTTTCGCGTCCGGGCAAATGAGACCATAACCGAGGTGACCGGCACCCGTTTTAACATTCGCTCCTGGAGTTCGGATCCCGAAATAATAACTAAAGTAACCGTGGCTGAAGGATCAGTACTGTTTTACTCCCGTGATTCCGAACCGGATAAAGTCGAGCTCTCCGGTGGAACTTTCAGCCTGATCGAAAAAAAACGCGGCATCCCTGAAGAACCCGGGACGGCAGAACTGGACAATATCCTGGCATGGAAGGAGCGGAATCTTGCGTTCACCAGTCAGCCGCTTGGTGTCATTTTTTCCGAACTTGAGCGACGGTTCGACAAGACTATCGAAATTGAGGATGAGCAAATATCCGGCGAATATCTGACAGCATTCTACACCAAGCCGGACAGCCTGGAGAATCTTATCAATGACATATGCACTGTCAAAGGGCTGAAATACGCCAGAACGGCCAATGGTTTCAGGATATATATGTGACTTTTAAATCTGAAAAAAAATCACGGGTCAGGGGAGCAATGAGAAAACGCGTACAGAAAATTATCATCCTTCTTTTTCTGTTTGGTCTGACAACGTCATCAGAATCAGAAGCACGTGGTGCTGATGAAAAGAAAACGTACACATTTGATTTCACCGGGGAGTCCATGGTCAGGGTTCTCGAGCACCTCGGCAGCCAGGAAGGTGTTGATCTGATTTTTGACCCGTCAATTCTCAAGGGGTACGAAGTTTATGCAAGGATCAGGGACAATACTATGGAAGAGGCACTCTCCAGTGTACTCAAAGATACTTCGCTGGACTACATCGTACTGTCATCAGGCACATATGTTGTCATCCGTTCATCCCGCCGCGATCCTGCATACGGAGCATTCGCCGGCAAAGTATATGATGCCCAAAGCGGAGATCCGCTGCCCGGTGCCACTGTAATGCTCGCAGATGCCAGCGGCGGAACCGCATCCAACAATGCCGGACACTTTTCACTTGGGAAAATGAAATCCGGTTCATACGACATCATTTTTTCCTATGTCGGATACGAACCGGTAAAAATAACGGTATCCATTTCGCCGGATGAGCAGCACAGGCAGGAAATTGCACTCCATCCGGCCCGAATAGAGTTCAGTCCCATTGTTGTCACAGATCACCTTCCGCTTATTCCTGCTGCGCACATGTTGCAGACCGATCAGGAAACAGCAGCTGAATGGGTTTCCGGTCCGGGAGCACCCGGTGTCATTCAGGATCTTTCATTATTCAGAGGCGTCCAGCACGGGCTGCCATTGTCTGACATCCACATGCAGGGCGGACAAAGCGGTGATCATCGGTTTTTCCTGGATGATGTTCCTGTTTATCAACCCTACAGTATGGGCCGTCTGTACAGTGCCTTCAGTCCTTACGCAATCGGGCGCGTGTCGGTGGAAAAAGCCGGATTTGGCGTATCATCGGGCAGTTACATCGCCGGAAAAATAAATATGAATCATAAGCACGGCAGCTATGCAGGACAACACGGACTGGTCCAGGCAGATCCGCTGAATACGAATGTCCGCCTTTCCGGATCTGCGTTGAACGGCGATCTGCGTCTCATGGGAGCATTCAGGCACAGCTTCTGGGACTGGTTTGAAGAGCCGGTTCTGTCCGATGCCATTTCTGACTGGGACCTCGTTGACCCGCTGACCTATTCCCTCGTTACCGGCAGTGATGGTGAGACCCCTGCGTTTCAAACAGCTTCTGACAATACGGACATCCGGTACCGCGATCTGCACCTGTCCGGAGATTATCAGTTCGACAGGTACAGAAGTCTCTCTTTTTCCCTGTATCACGGGCAAAATTTTGTCGAAACCGACCTGCTTGCCGAAAGCGGAAATTCAGCACCTGTGCAGCGTATGTACTCCAGAGACGGGTACGACTGGCAAAACATCCTGTCGCAATTGCGCTATGAATGGCTGGTTACGCCGCGTCTTGATCTCCATTTCCAGGCAAGTTACAGCAGCAACCGGCTTGAGCACAGTTATGCCATGTTTGACGACGACGAAATCAGCAGGCGTGCTGAGTCAGATCCCGGGCAAAATTTGTTTCAGCTTTTGGTATCAGGGGCTGATGAAGCTCCGGCTCAGGCCGATCAGAACATAATCAGGCATGCGACAGTAAAAACCGATCTTGAATATTCGGTATCATCGGACTTTTCACTCTCAGGGGGAGTTCGCTTAGATCATGTGAATTCGGAATTCGATCTTGCCGGACTGTTTTATCTGCCAGCGCTCAACGAACAGGCATCCCGGCTGGTTAGCACGTATGTGAATGCGGACCGGAGGATATCAGGAAACATTGGAGTCAATATCGGCTCGCGCTTTACCTACTTCGATCCCGATCAGCGCATATATGCCGAGCCCAGAGGCTCCATTCAATTTGACAGAACGAGCAGCAGGACTGGTTACTGGTCCCTTAAATTGTCCGGCGGGATGTACCGCCAGTTTGTCAACCAGTTCCAGATCACAAATGTAGGACCGAGCTCTCTGGTTCCGGAGTTCCAGGTATGGTATCACGACGACGGCATTGACCAGCCGCTGTCATACAACACAGCTGCAGACCTTGTTTTCGAGCCGTCGTCAAGCACGACAATCCGGTTGGATACCTATCTGAAAATTCAGCCGGTTGCTTATATTACATCATACCACAATTTGCTGCTGGCGGATGAGGCCGACCGCCAGGGGATAAATTCGTTCGCGGAGGAGACAAGTTTGCGCGCCTACGGAGGTGGTGTCCGCATTCATCAATCCTTAATGGATGATGATCTGCAGTTTCTTGTGGGATACGATCTGAGCAGGACTGATATTGATTATGACACCCAGTTCGGACGTACGCTGCCTGCTCCGTGGAACGAACCTCACCGGCTCCAGGCACGTGTGCTGGGCCATGTGCGTTCAGATCTCTCTGTCATAGCCAGATGGCAGGGAATTTACGGCAGAAAGTGGGGTTTTCGTCAATCCTACTACGATTTTCTGACACTTCACAATGTGAGCGAAGCAGGCGGGTATTCATTTATGAATCCGGAAGATGACCGTCTGGCCGCTTTTCATCAGGTAGACCTATCACTTATATACAGCCCCTCACGTGACCCCCTGAACCTGGAAATCCGGGTTGATCTCATAAATATTCTCAACCGGCGGAATGAGATCGACTGGAGCCTTCAGCCAGCAGATTCCGGGTTTGCACAGCAGAATGATGCTGAAGTCAGTGACTTCGAAAAAAGAAGCCGAAGAATGCCAGGGTTTATGCCGTCGCTGAGTATCAAGCTGGGACTGTGATTTGCCGTAACACCTATGAAAATGCAACAGGACATCTGTAATGCTCAATTGGTTTGATTTGTCCGGGTTTTGTGTTGCGGCACAATCGGTCATCGCAGTATTAAACAAAAAAAATTTTACCAGGGCTAGTTGTATCTGATTTTCAGGTGTTTAAGAAACGATTCGCTTTTAATACAGGTAAGCCTGTGTCAAATATGAACTCCATTTTCTGGACATAATGTCTAAGAATGTAAAACCCCAACCAAAACACACAATCATGAGACAACTAACTACATATTTAAAGTATGTACTGGCTTTTGTTGTGATACTGCTTGCAGCGCCCGGCGTGTATGCCCAGAACGGCACCGCCAATCTGCAGATTATCCACAATTCGCCTGATCCCGCCGTTTCATCGGTGGATATTTATGTGAACGGAGATCTGTTTCTTCGCGATGTCAATTTCCGGGATGCTACAGCTTTCGATGAAGTACCGGCCGGTGCGGATCTTGACATTGAGATCGCTCCGTTAGGAGAAGGTATCGAAAATGCTGTCGGGCCGTTCACTTTCAACCTGACCGAAGACGAAAACTACATACTTGTTGCTTCTGGTGTAGTTGACGAATCGGCTTTTGAGGATGCCGAAGGATTCTCACTCGAGGCTTTTACACCGGCCCGGCAGGAAGCGGAAGATGCAGGAACGGTTGATGTAAATATCATGCACGGATCTCCTGACGCCCCTGACGTGGATATTCATCTTGTCCAGCCCGGAGATACACGCATCTTCCTCAGCGAAGTTTCCTATCCCGATTTCTCAGGCTATGAGGAATTTGATCCGGTGAATACAATTCTGGGAATCTCAGGTGTCGGGGGAGAAATTCTGCTTGAGTTTTCTGCTCCGTTAGCTGATCTGGATCTTGAAGGATCGGCACTGAATGTCCTGGCGTCAGGATTTTTTAATGAAGAAAACGCCGGTGACGATAATGCTTTTGGTTTACTGGCCGTACTGCGCGATGGCACAACACTGATGCTCGAAGCCTCGGAGCCCCAGATCGAGCGCAGCGTCTCTTTCAGAGGACAGGCACTGGATCTCACCGCTGATGACACAGAGGTAGTGGTTGAAGGACTGACTACCATGGAAGATGATCTTTTAGTCATTACCACAAATCCGGCCGATGGTGACTTTGTGGGAGCTGAAATCGTTGGATTTACAGAGGTCGGAGCAATGGAAGACGGCAGTGTTGCCGTAGACGTTTCCGGTGCTGATCCGGTCGACCACGTTGCTCACGTTCTTTCCGGCGTTTCAGAAGAATCACTCAGTGATGGTGTGGTATCCGAAGAAACACTCGGCTTTGTTCTGGCGACAAGTGACGCTGCTCCCGTCTATGCGCTGGCAGCATTTGAATGGTCAGATCAGACCTTCAGCGGTTCCGCTTCATCGGTGACGATAGATGAGATCCAGATACTCTATAATGGTGAGCTGGGCGAGTCGCTGTTTTCCATTGATCTTCACGAAGTGGAAGACGGTCAGATCGGTGCGTTTGTTGGAGTTGCACAGATGGACCTGGAGTTCAACGAAGAATATTCCGGCGTCGAGGTTGACGTTGTTGAACCGGTAGATCCCGCTGATGACAATCCGGTACGTGTCGATGCGCAAATCACCGAAACGGGTGAATATTTTGCGATGACACATCTCGGACCTGCCGGTACAGACGCCGATGGCAACCGGATTCCGGCCCAGACCCCCGGACTGCTCACCAATCAGGGTGATGGTACCAATCTGAGGCCATTGATCGGAGACTTCGCCACTGTTACAATCGAGCCTGCGCTTGCAAACCTTCAGATCATTCACAATTCGCCTGATCCCGCCGTCTCCTCGGTGGATATTTATGTAAATGGCGATGAGTTTCTGAGCGGTGTAGATTTCCGCGATGCCACGGCTTTCGATGAGGTTCCTGCCGGTGTAGAACTCGAAATTCAGATTGCACCTGCCGATGCCGGCATTGAAAACGCAGTCGGGCCATTCACATTTACGCTCGAAGAAGATGAAAACTATATCCTGGTAGCTTCCGGTGTAGTTGATGAGGATTCCTTCAGCGGAGCCGAGGGTTTCTCACTTGAAGCCTATGCCCCTGGCCGGATGGAAGCGGAAGACGCAAGTCTGACAGACGTCAATATCATGCACGGCTCACCTGATGCCCCGGCAGTTGATATCTATCTGGAACAGACCGGAGCTGACAGTCCTGCCGTTAGCGAGCTTGCATTCCCGGATTTCACCGGATATGTCTCTCTTGAACCGATGAACGAGACTGTTGGAATAGCCGGTGCCGGTGGTGATGTTCTTGTAGAATTCGCTGCTCCCTTCGCCGATCTCGGACTTGAAGGTGCGGCACTGAGCGTATTGGCATCAGGCTTTTTTGATGACGACAATGCCGGTGAAGACAACGCCTTCGGTTTGCTGGCCGTACTGCCGGACGGTACTACGCTTATGCTTGATGTTATTGAGCCCGAGCCGGAACCGGAGTTTGCCCGTGCACAGATTATTCACAACGCGGCCGATCCTGCTGCAGAAGTAGTGGATATCTATGTCAACGGAGATCTCTTCGCAGACAGTCTGGCCTTCCGCGCCGCCACCCCGTTTGTTGATGTGCCGGCCGGTACGGGACTGGATATCGAAATCTATCCTTATGGAGCAGACGCCGGTGATACGGATGCTGCGTACACCCTTGAAGGAGCAGAATTCGATGCGGATGAAACCTACACCATCATTGCCAATGGTGTGCTGGGTGACGGGTTCGCTGAAAATCCCGATGATATCTCTGTGAATTTTGACTTGTTCGTAGTTGCTGACACAAAAGAAAGTCATGATGATGGAAACGAAACCAGCTTGTTTGTCTGGCACGGTGCTACGGATGCTCCGTCTGTAGATGTTCAGATCCGCAATGATCCGCCGGTTGTTACCGATCTTGCATACTCAGAATCAACTGACTATCTCGATGTACCTGCTGCTGATTATATTCTCGACATCAGCCCGGAAGGTACCGGAGATGTGATTGCTTCCTTTAAAGCACCTCTGGCTGAGGCAGGCGGACAGGCCATCGCTGTACTTGCATCAGGATTCCTTGATCCTTCCAACAACAACGATGGACCGGCTTTCGGACTGCTGGCTGTCTTTGCTGACGGAACCACGCTGGAGTTGCCGGCTGCCGATCTGCCTGAGGACCTGTTCAGCGTTACTTTCAACGTGGACATGAGTCAGGCTGATGACTTCGATCCGGATTCCTACGATGTCTACATCGGCGGAAGTCTTGCCGGTGACTGGACCCAGCCCGGCTCGGATCCCGAGTTCCGTATGGAACCGGTTGAAGAAGGCTCGGACATTTACACCATCACCCTGCATCTCGAAGAGGGAGACTATGAGTACAAGTACTTCCTGATCGATGATGAGCCCGACTGGGATATGGGCGAGTGGCCCGGCGATCCGAACCGCTCGGTTTCGGTAACCGGAGACATGGAAGTCAACGATATCTTCGGAGTACAGCCAGATGAGATGGTTGCCCGGGCGCAGATCATCCACAATGCCGCTGATCCGGCAGCAGCATCGGTTGACATCTACGTCAACGGCGAACTGTTTGTTGATGAACTCAGCTTCCGTGAGGCGACCCCGTATGTCGACGTTCCGGCCAACACGGCCCTGGACATTGCCATCTATCCGGCCGGAGCCGATGCCGGTGAGACCGATCCGGTATTCAGTCTGGAAGGAGCCGAATTTGCCCTGGGCGAGACCTACAGCGTGATTGCCAACGGTGTGCTGGGAGACGGCTTTGCGGCCAATCCCGATGGTGTGGAAACCGACTTCAACTTGTTTATCGTTGAGGATGCGCAGGAAGATGCTTCTGAAGAAGATGTCAGCTTCTTCATCTGGCATGGGGCGACCGATGCTCCCGCAGTTGATGTCTGGGTTGCTGACGGACCGGCACTGGCTGAAGGCGCCGCCTACACCGATGCTACCGGAATCATCACCGTAGAAGCCATGATGTATACACTCAATCTGGGTGTGGAAGGTTCGGCTGACACGGGAGATGCCCTGTTCGAGTTTGCGGCTGATCTGTCAGGAGCCGCCGGTTCAGGTGCTGCAGTACTTGCTTCAGGATTCCTGGATCCGTCAGCCAACGAAGATGGCGAGGAATTCGGATTGCTGGTTGTTCTTCCTGACGGCACAACATTGCTGCTGGAAGCGGTCGATACCAGTACCGAACAGCACCTGAGTGACCGTCCCGAGACATTCCGTCTGGAGCAGAACTATCCCAACCCGTTCAATCCGACGACCAAGATAGAATTCTCAATTCCCGAATCGTCTGATGTCACCCTGGAGGTGTTCAATGTACAGGGACAACGGGTAGCTACACTTGTCAATGAAAGCCGCAGTGCCGGTGTGCACACTGTGGAATTTGACGCAACCAATCTGTCCAGTGGTGTGTATCTCTACCGGATTCAGGCCGGTGATTTCACACAGGTGAACAAAATGATGCTGGTCAAGTAAACCGGATTTCCGGCTGAAAAAAAGGGTGCTCCTGATGAAGGGGTACCCTTTTTTTGTAACTGCAACTAACAAAAACGATCAGGATCATATTTGCGGGATAGCTGCACCTGATCCTTGATGATCATTTACAGATGCAGCCGGCATACTGAGGGATTCGTCATAAGTGGCGGAATTTCATCATTTTTCGTGGTGAAATATCGCCCTTTCCCGGCGTAATTTCGCCACTTTGCTGCATGTTAACTCGGATTTCTTTTTGAAAAACAGTCTTTAAAAGCACTCACGGCATCCTGTATGTTTGACTGCTAATGTGGCATTTTTTTTGTGCATTACGATTGTCAGGTAGCAAGAAACATTCGGGATAGTAACCTTATCGTAACATCATCTGAGCTCTCTTATTAATACTTTGGTTATTGAAACCGCTGTGATGCAGTGTTGCTTCCTGAAACTATCTGAATCCCGGAAATTTTGCCCGGTTATGAAGTGATGTCCGGACATATTGCCTATTTCAAAGCTCCACATAAAAAACAAACTATGCACACAGATACAAGTGAAACAACCCGGAATATTTTTAGTTCTTACAGAAGCGCTTTCAAATTGCCACTGTTGTACGTCCTCATGTTTATTACAGGTGTGACGTTATCTGCCAATTCAGTGATGGCAGGGGATATAACCATTGACGGTGCAGAGACTTTCAGCGACGATCAGACATTTGGTGATATCACGCTGACCATTGACACTGATGAAGATGTCGTGTTCGAACAGAATGTCACCTTCGATGGAACAACGGTCGTATTTACCCAAAATGCAGGGGGAAACCTGATCGTACACGGTGATATAACAGTTTCAGACACAGACTGGGAATACGCGTCGGAATCCGATGTCTGGAACTTTGATGTACGGGAAGACGGAAATCAGACGGTCAGTGCCGGAAACGGGTCTTATCTGCTGGCATACAACTTCCGCGCGGACAAAGAAAACGGTGATTTCGAACTGCATTCAGAACAGGAAGATGAAACTGTGCTTCGCGTGCTCAATAATTTCCGGACAGATTTCTCGGGTGCGGCGATATTTCGCGACAACTCCACCAGGTTTATTGTGGGTGATGACATCCGGATTCGCGGTGAAGCGGACTCTTATGATCTCACCGGAACACTGGAGCACCGCGTGCATGACGGCAACTCGGATTACGAAGCTGTCGCTGCCGATCTTAATAATTTGTTTGTTCATGTCCGCGGCGATGGCAACCCGCGATTCCGCGATGAACAGGGAGAAGGCGATGATGATGATTTTACCCGCGAAATCACTATTAACGGCGATTTCATAGTGGATATGGACGGCACCGGCGATTTCGAATTCAATGATGTCATCCTTGATATCGGCGGATCTTTTGACCTGACCCATCATCGTCCTGAAGAAGGCCATGACGACGGCGACGGTGAAGGCGAAATTGATATCGATGATGCTGTCATCACCACCGGAAGCGATGTCATTGTCCGCCTTTCCAAAGACCTTCCCGACGGAGACGAGAATATTGATGTGGATGACGGAGTCGTCAATGTGGGAGGCAATCTATACATCTTTGCTGAAAACAACGGTGAGTTTGATTTCGACGGTTCTGAGTTTACGGTCGACGGCTATACTGAAATCACCATGACCGACGGAGGGATTGTTGATATGGACGAGTCGGAGTTTTCCGTGCAGGGTGATCTGACTGTGGATATCAACAGCGTCGAGGACTTTGAGTTTGGCGAAGCCATTGTCAGCATCGGCGGTGACTTTAACCTGACCCACCATCGTCCCGAAGGTGCCGACGGCGACGGCGAGATTGACGGCGATGAAGCCATTATTGAGATCGGCGGCGACTTTATTGTCACGCTGACTAAACACGAAGCCGACGATGATGAAAATATCGACGTTGATGACGCCGAAGTTACGGTCCGCGGCAACCTGTACGTATTTCTGCTGGAGGACGGCGAATTTGACTTCGACGACTCGCAATTCCAGGTGGACGGCTATGCCTTGTTCGACATTCGTGACGGCGGCATCGCAGACATGGATGAGTCGGACTTCACGGTCAACAACAATCTGAGGATAATGATCGATGAGACCGGAGTAGTAGATACCGAAGATCTTGATGAAGGAGCTGTGTCGGTGGGAGGCGATCTGCTGATCGATCTTATCGGGCACGATGATGACACGCTGGTAGACACATCCAAATTTGATGTTGCGGGAGAGATAATTATTACTGATAATGCCGTAACTGCTGAAGAAACAAAAGATATCCCTGAAAAACTCTCTCTTGAACAAAACTATCCGAATCCTTTCAACTCATCTACTGTCATAACTTATGAGCTGCAAAGAAGCATGCATGTCACGCTGACAGTGTATGATGTCCTGGGCCGCAAAGTACGCGTCCTGGTTGACGAGACACATGATGCGGGCCGGCATGAAGTCAGCTGGGACGCAGAGAGAATGAGCAGCGGAATCTATATCTACCGGCTTCAAAGTGGTGAACAGAGTCTTATGCGGACCATGACACTGGTCAAGTAATCCGCTTATGACAGTATTCCTATGCTCCAATATTCCGGCATCCCGAAAATATATTTATTAAGAACAGCCACCCATAACTAAACAATCGATTAATATGAAACACGTCGAAACGCTACAATCCAAATTTTTAAAACTACGGCGAAACAGCGTTCGAAGTGTGCTTGCAGGCACTTCGATGGTGCTTGTGCTGGCACTTGTCTTCTGGCCGCTGAATGCCCATGCCAATGATGATGTAACCCTCAGTGATGAAACGGTTTACGATGAAGATGTTACCTTTGGTGATATCACGCTGACCATTGACACTGATGAAGATATCATCTTTGAGCAGAACGTTTCCTTTGATGGTACTACGGTCGTATTTACCGATAATGCAGGAGGCGATGTGATCGTCCACGGTGATATTACGCTCAGTGGTGATCTGACATGGCAGTACGATGATCCCGGTGATGTATGGAGCCTGGAAATGGAAGAGGATGGCGATCAGACCATCACAGCCGGCGAGGATTCCTGGTTTTTGGCTTATAATATTGACCTGGAAAAAAGCGAAGGTACACTGGACCTTGCTACATCCGGTGCCAGCGGCCCCGTCCTGCAGTCATATAACAATTTCAGTGCTGACTTCAGCGGTAATGCCATGTTCCGAGATAACGGCAACACGTTCATTGTAGGTGATGACATCGAACTGGACGGAGAGTCCGGTTCCTATGAACTCACCGGAACTCTTGAGCACCGCGTGCATGACGGCAACTCGGATTACGAAATCGTCGTCCCGGAACTTTACAACCTGTACGTTCATGTCCGCGAGGATGGCAATCCGCGATTCCGCGATGAACAGGGAGAAGACGGTGACGATGACTTTACCCGTGAAATCACCATTAACGGCGATTTCATAGTGGATATGGAAAGTACCGGTGATTTCGAATTCAACGATGTCATCCTTGATATCGGCGGATCCTTTGACCTGACCCACCATCGTCCTGAAGAAGGCCATGACGACGGCGACGGAGAAGGCGAAATTGATATCGATGATGCCGTCATAACCACCGGAGGCGATGCTATCGTCCGCCTTTCCAAGGAACTTCCCGACGGAGACGAAAACATCGACGTTGATGACGGAATCTTCAATGTGGGAGGCAACCTCTACATATTTGCCGAAAATAATGGTGAATTTGATTTCGACGGCTCTGAGTTCACAGTAGACGGCTATGCTGAAATCACTATGACAGACGGTGGAATTGTTGATATGGACGAGTCGGTATTTACAGTTCAGGGTGATCTGACTGTGGATATCAACAGCGTTGAGGACTTTGAGTTTGGCGAAGCCGTTGTCACCATCGGCAACGACTTTCACCTGAGCCACCATCGTCCCGAAGGTGCTGACGGCGACGGCGAGATTGACGGAGACAACGCCACTATCGAAGTGGGTGGTGACTTTATCGTTACCCTGACCAAACACGAGGCAGACGGTGATGAAAACATCGATGTTGATGACGCTGAAGTTACGGTCCGCGGCAACCTGTACGTATTTCTGCTGGAAGACGGCGAATTTGACTTCGACGACTCGCAATTCCAGGTGGACGGCTATGCCTTGTTCGACATTCGTGACGGCGGCATCGCAGACATGGATGAGTCGGACTTCACGGTCAGCAACAATCTGAGAATACTTATTGATGAGACCGGAGAAGTGGATACCGATGACCTTGACGAAGGTGCTGTCTCGGTGGGAGGCGATCTGCTGGTCGATCTGCTCGGCCATGATGATGACACGCTGGTAGACACATCCAAATTTGATGTCGCAGGTGACATCATTGTTACGGAAAACTATGTTGAAAGCGCCATCGCATCGTTTGCCCTGCTTAGTCCGGAAGACGGAGCCGAACTGCTGGTTGCCGGAGAGCCTTCCGATGAGGTGGAAATTACCTGGGAGACAGCTGAATCGGATGAGGCCGTGACCTATACCTGGCATCTCGATGTGCGCGGCGGCGAGTTCGACGATCCGATTGCAAGTCTTCCTGCTGACAATGACGGTGAAGACACCCGCATCACCCTTACCATAGGGGACATCGACCAGCTTCTTGATGACAATGGCGTGGAAATTGGTGATGTCCTGGAAGCAGACTGGACCGTTACCGCTGAAGTCGATGATGACGTGGTATTTGCGGATGCACCGTTTGCCATCGATCTGGAGCGCGGGGAAATGGACATGATTTCCATCGCCCAGGCGCGCAGTCTTGAAATCGGAAGTATTGTAGTTGTCAAGGGCATTGTTAACTCCACTGACTTCGGATTCGGTGTGGCCGACTACTTCATCCAGGATGAAACGGGCGGGCTGAATGTGACCGACTTCAGTGATGGCGGAGCCCAGAGCGGCGTTTATGCCCAGCCCGGTGACAGCATCATCATCATGGGTGAAATGGAAACATTCAACAACCAGCGCAACATCGAGGTGATGGAATACGAGATCACCAGCTCCGGCAACGATCTGCCCGAGGCGGTCGCCATCGACGGCGAAGACATGCGGGACGACTCGGAGTATCAGGGTATGCGCGTGCAGCTGCGCGACATGTACATTATCGAAGAAGATCTGGACAACTGGCCGCTTCCCGGCGACCCGGTTGCAGAAGGAAGCGGTGTGAATGTGCGTGTAACCAGCGAAGCCGAAGCCGACACCTTTGTGGTTCGTCTGGCCCGCAACAATACCCCGTGGGGAGATGATCATAACGGACAGCCCATGCCGCCGGCGGTATTCCATGTCAGCGGAACCATGGGTCAGTTCAACGAGGACACCCAGGTCTTCCCGTTCTTCACCGACGACTTTGAACCGCTCGAAGATCAGTATCGCGTAGAGTTCAACGTTGATATGGGCGGAGTTCAGGGCTTCGATCCGGACGAAAACCATGTCTATCTTGCCGGAGGCATTAACACTCCGGAGTGGCAGGAGCCGGGCAGCAACCCGCGCTACCGTATGTTCGCATCCGAGGATGACGAAAACATCTATACGGTTACCCTGTACGCTGAAGCCGGAGATTACGAGTACAAGTACTTCATGGTGGAAGACGAACCGGATTGGGATAACAGTGAATGGCCGGGCGACCCCAACCGCATGATTACAGTTGATGATGACAAGGTAGTCAACGACGTATGGGGCGAGCAGCCGACCAGCGGAGAGCAGCTGAGCGACGTTCCGACCGAGTTCGGACTCGACCAGAACTACCCGAACCCGTTCAACCCGGTAACCACGATCCGCTATCAGGTTCCCGAGTCGGCCAATGTGACTCTGGAAGTGTATGATGTGACCGGACAGCGTGTGGCTACCCTGGTCAATGAATCGCGTGAAGCAGGTGTTCACACGGTTGAGTTCGATGCCACCCGTCTGGCAAGCGGCGTGTATATCTACCGCATGCAGGCCGGTGACTTCGTACAGTCCAAACAGCTGATGCTGGTGAAGTAGGATCATTCACAGCAGCACAATCATAGCAGCAAATAAAAAAGGGTGCTTCCTTCGGGGAGCACCCTTTTTTTCTGGTCAGCTTCGCTATGCATCCCGTTACCGGAGATAAGCCCGGTTATCTTACTGAGTGCGTGGTCCTGTTTGCAGGGTCACACCCTTTTTCATTAGTATTTGAGAAGTCCGGGGAGAAAGATGAATTTACGGGCTGTTATTTCTCACTTATCACAGTTATATTATATATTTACACCAAATTGAAGTATATTTGACTGTGGAACAAACAAGTTCGAAAAACTGGAGCCCGACCTCCTGGCAATCCCATCCCATTAAACAAATCCCGGAGTATAGCAATCAGAAACTCCTGAAACAGGTCTATAAGGAACTGAAAAGCTACCCGCCTCTGGTCAATTCATGGGAGGTGGAAGATTTGCGTGATCAACTGGCTCTGGCATCCCGCGGCAAAGCGTTTTTGTTGCAGGGTGGAGACTGTGCCGAGGTCTTTGACAACTGCAATGCCCCTCAGACGGTGAGCCTGCTTAAGGTCCTGCTTCAGATGAGTTTTATCCTGATTCACGAAATGAACATACCGGTCGTGCGGGTGGGCAGAATCGCAGGGCAGTATGCCAAGCCCAGATCCAAACCCATGGAAAAAGTGGCCGGACAGGAGCTGCCATCCTACCGTGGTGATCTTTTCAACAAGTTTGAGCAGGACGAAGAGGCGCGGATGACCAATCCCAAGCGGCTACTGGAAGGATACAAGCTTTCGGCATTGACCCTGAATTTCATTCGTTCGCTGACGGAAGGAAAGGGTTTTGCCAACCTTAACCATCCGGAATACTGGGAGCTCGATTTCATGCGGCGGAACAAGTACTACAAGGAGTACGAGTCGATGGTCAAATCGATCACCAATGCCGTCCGTTTCGTAGAAACCATTTCCAATCACAAAATCGATGCCCTCAAACAGGTACGGGTTCACACATCTCATGAGGCACTCAATCTGTACTATGATTCGGCGCAGACTCAGCAGGTTCCTCATAACAAGGGCTGGTATAATCTGAGCACGCATATGCCGTGGCTGGGCAACCGGACCCGCGACCTTGAAGGCGCCCATGTTGAATATTTCCGCGGAATTCGCAATCCGATCGGGATCAAGGTCGGACCTCCGTTCGAAAGTGAGGAGGTTGTGCGGCTTATTGAAAAGCTCAATCCCGAAAATACGGAGGGAAAGGTCACTCTGATCACCCGCATGGGTAAAGACAATGTCGAATCCATGCTGCCGGAACTGATCCGCACCGTTGAGCGTGCCGGACTGAGTGTGATCTGGAGCTGCGACCCCATGCATGGCAATACGTATGCCACGGACGAAAATATCAAAACCAGAAGTTTTGACGATATTCTGACCGAAATCAAGCAAACATTTGCCGTACACCGGAGTGAGGGCACCTTTCTCGGCGGCGTCCATTTGGAGCTGACCGGTGACAACGTTACCGAATGTGTCGGAGGTGCGAACAATCTTCGTGCTGACGGACTCAAGCGCAATTACAAGACATTTTGTGATCCGCGCCTGAATTATCAGCAGAGTCTAGAGATGGCATTTCTGATTACAAAGGAGTGGAAGGCAACCTGGCAGGACCGCTGAAATTCTGACACATATCTGTCATCCGTTCCGGCCCCGGAATTGTCTTAATGACAAATCAACCGAAGGGTTCTGTCATTTTTAACAGATCTGTATGACATGCATAACACAAAACTTGTCAAAAATGACAGATGGCATGGGTTGGTACGCCTTTTGCAATAGTTCATGGTGAAAACAGGAGTTAACCATGAACCTTAAAAAAGGAGGTAGCTATGGCTATCACAAAGTATAACCCAATGCAAGAATTTGAAAGAGCAGGAGTACCGCGCACCTTTTCCAGCATTCTGGATGAGTTTTTCAATGATGTAGTGACCAGTGACAGCGGCCGGCTTTATGCGCCGAGCATCGATATTTCCGAGACCGACAGTCACTATCATGTTCAGGCTGCGCTGCCCGGAATGAAGAAAGACGATATCAATATTGATCTGCAGGATCGTCGTCTGACCATTTCCGGTGAGCGTAAGGAAGAAACCGAAAACAAGGATACCAAGCATCATGTCCGTGAAACCCGTTACGGACAGTTCGAGCGTTCCATCATGCTTCCGAACAACATCAATCAGGACAAAATTGATGCACGTTTCGAAGATGGTATCCTTAAGCTGGATATCGAGAAGAAGGAAAAGCAGGTGAACAAGCAGATCAAGGTTAAGTAAACATTGAGATGCTTGTCATCATGTCGTGTGGTACGAGGCCCGGCCGGGGTTGAAACAGTGCCCTTGCCGGGCATTTTTTTGGATGGCAGCCGTACAAATGTATCCGGATATGGCGAACATCAGTCATAATGATGTGTCCCAAAGCTTACAACGACTTGAATACACTTGTCAGCTCCCTTCCGATCCCGACCGCTGTTTTGAGATAAGCCTGCTGTTCTTTGTCCGTGCCATCGGTGCTTTTGGGATCTTCAAATGTAAAGGCAGCCCGGGACTGTGCTCCAGGTACAACCGGACAGTTCTGATCGGCATCCGAACAGGTCATTACGGCTATAAACGGAAGACTCTGATCGATGCTGTCTTCAATTTTTTTGGAATAGCAGACCAGTTCGGTCAGGTTGGATCCGGCAGAAACATGCCAGCGCGGATTGGGACCGTTTGAAGACGGAGTTTCGGGCGTGATCTGAAATCCGAGCGTTTTCATGGCACGAATAGCATTGGGGTGGAATGCCGTTACTTCAGTGCCCCCCGAGTAACACTCAACACTGGGAATCTGAAAGGAATGAGCGAGTGCATGTGCCCAGATCTGGGCCATTTGACTGCGCCTTGAGTTGTGGGTGCAAATAAAGTTCAGCCTAACCGGCTCTTTTGACTTCTGCACGTCCCTGATATTTTTCACCAGATCCTCAATAATGTGCTGACGCGACTGCGGAATGTGATCTTCTTCTTCCAGGAACTGATCGATGAGCTGATCGATGACGGGATATATACGTGACATGTTTGCCGGACTTTAGAGAGGAATGATGGAAACTGTGATTTCACGCCGGCAACGGTTGTTCAAATGCGGTACCTGGTATTGTCGCTGCCGCCGGAAACAATCCATAATATAAGGCAAATCCCGAATGGTTCCATAGTTCCGGTTGATGCACCTGTAATGAATCATGATAACAATAAAATACCCGCGCAATAAGTTTTAATGTTCAAGGTGTCGAAACACTTACCAATTACAATAATCCTTAAAGAACACGTATCAGGAGTCAGAGCATGAAAAGTCATTACTCGAAGTTTGCCACCGCATTAACTGTCGTACTGGTATTTTTGATTATCCGCGTGCCTCTGGGGGCAGGCACAGCTGATGAGCCGTATGAATTTAAACCGAGGGAATCTGATCAACAGGCAGAATTAAAGGATGAATCTCAGGATCTGCTGACACGCTTCAACAACGCACTGGTGAACTTGTCGGACGTTACCAAGCCCACTGTTGTGATGGTATCTACGGAAAGGACAGTGAGAAGAAGCACGGGCGGCAGAGGCATGTTTGATGATTTCTTCCGGCCGTTCAGAGATGATCCGTTTTTCCGTGACCATCCGTTTTTCCGTGACCGCGGTGAAGATCGTGAGCGTGAATACCGGACACAGGGTCTGGGTTCAGGTGTGATTGTTTCAGAGGATGGGTATATACTCACCAACCATCACGTTATTGCCCAGGCCGATACCATCAAAATTACTCTGATTAATCAGAAAGAAATCCCGGCCACGGTAGTTGGTTCAGATCCCAATACCGACATCGCGGTTCTCAAAATTGAAGCGGAAAACCTGCCCTATATGGAGTTCGGAGACAGCGAAGAACTTCAGGTCGGTGAAATGGTAATGGCTATTGGAAGTCCGCTCGGTGCCGCACTGGCACATACGGTCACCCAGGGTATCGTGAGCGCCAAAGGAAGGGAAGACCTTAATATTCTCGGACGGGACGGCTATGAGAATTTCATACAGACCGATGCCGCCATTAACCGGGGTAACTCCGGCGGACCGCTTATCAATATGAAAGGCGAACTGATCGGAATCAACACTGCCATTGCCTCTCAGTCGGGTGGCTTCCAGGGAATCGGATTTGCCATTCCCAGCAACATGGCCCGCAATGTGATGGAGTCCATCATCGAAAAAGGACGGGTCGTCCGCGGATTTATCGGTGTTGAGTTTCAGCGGCTTGATGAAAGCCTTGCCAGAGCATTTGATCTTCCCGAAGCACGAGGTGTTCTTATCACCAACGTATCCAGTGATTCTCCTGCTGAAGAGGCCGGTCTGCAGCCCGAGGATATCATCCTGAAATTCAATGGCCGGGAAGTGGAAACCGGATCAGAGTTCCGTCGCAGGGTGGCTGAAATGTCACCGGGCACCGAGATTACGTTGACGATATTCCGTGATGGTGACGAGATGGACGTAAATGTTACTCTGGGAGAGCATCCGACCGATGATCTGGCGGTGGCCGATCAGGAGACGATCCGCGATGTCATAGGCTTTTCGGTTACTGAACTGACCCGTGAACTGGCTGAAAGATTGCGGATACGCCCTGATGTGGAAGGTGTGGTCGTTGAAGAAGTCGACGGCAACAGCCCGGCAGCTGAGAATGGTCTGCGCCAGGGTGATGTCATAGTTTCCCTGAACAGAATGCCGGTAACTTCGGTTTCTGAATTCAACGAGGCGGTTTCTGAAATGACAGTGGGTGAATCCATGTTGCTTCAGGTTCTGAGAGGTAATCAGCGGTTGTTTATCGCTTTTGAGCTGCAAAGCACATGATGCTGACACCTGGCCCGCAGGATAAGCGGGCCGGCAAAATATCGTATTGAGCTGACCTGATCTGGTGCTGCTCTCTGATATAGTTCAAGGCTCCTGCCTGGTTTTCGGCGGGAGCTTTTTTTTTTGGCAGAAATTCAAATGTGGCAAGGAATTTGTGCATTTTATAGTGGAATAATTTTGATGACAACAGATATGCATTTTTATGAGTATGTTATGCCATTGTGGGACATGACGACAGGGAACCTTGCCAGTTTGTCATTTTGGAATATTATAATTGTTTGAATTGCCATGAATTACAAAGATTATTACAGTATTCTTGGAGTTAAAAAAGGTGCTTCGAAAGATGAAATAAAGAAGGCTTACCGAAAGCTGGCCAGAAAATACCACCCGGATGTCAATCCGGATGACAAGGAAGCGGCCAGAAAGTTCAATGAGATCGGTGAAGCCTATGAAGTGCTCAGTGATGATGAAAACCGGAAGCTCTACGATCAGGTAGGAGCTGACTGGAAAAAGTACAAGCAGGCGGGAGCACAAAGTGGTGATTTCAACTGGCAGCAGTACGCACGTGGGCAGGCTGGACAGGGAGGCCGGCATGCCTATTCCAGAACAACAGAAGACTTTTTCGGCGGGGGCGACTTTTCGGACTTTTTTGAGCAAATCTTCGGTGGGGGCATCAACCGTGGTCAGCAAAGACAGCGCCGTGCACGTCCGGGTGCCGACTTTCGGGATGCCGGATATGGCTGGGATGTCAGAACAGAGTCCCGGAAAGGCAAGGACATAACCGCTGAACTTGAAATCACACTTGAAGAAGCATATCGCGGTACAGAAAAGTCTGTGCGTGTTAATAAGAATCAGATGAAAATAAAAATCCCGAAAGGGATTTACAGCGGACGCAGGCTGAAACTGAAAGGCCGCGGCCAGCCAGGAACCGGTGGAGGAGAACCCGGTGACTTATACATCAAAGTCACAATTAAACCTCACGAGGTATTTACTAGAGAGGACGATGACCTGTATACCAATGTCGAAGTGAGCCTCTACAAAGCACTTCTGGGAGGCACCATGGAGGTGCCAACCATGAACGGTACGGTCAAAATCAAGGTGCCTGCAGAATCACAGCCCGGCCGGGTATTCCGGCTTCGCGGCTATGGCATGCCCGTGTTCCAACAGGAAGAAAAGAAAGGTGACCTGTTTGCAACATTGCAGGTGCGGTTGCCTGAAAAGCTTTCGAAAAAAGAAAAAGAAATGTTCCGCGAGCTTGCGGAAATACGCAAAGAAAATCTCTGAGCCCGGACTCTGCGTGTCAGCCTGCCAAAAAGTCAGAACTGAAGCTGAATTTCAATATGGTACGGAATTCGCTCTGTTATCTGAGAAAACAAGTTAAATCAACGACGTTATAATCGCAGAGTTATGAATTTGAACAAATTTACTTTAAAAGCTCAGGAAAGTATTCAGCAGGCTTTGGAGGTTGCATCAGATAACGGCCACCAGGCCCTGGAACCGGTGCATATTCTCAAAGCACTGATTTCTGACCAGTCCAATATCACCGTAACCATTCTCAAGAAAATTGGTGTCTCGATTAATGAAGTGGAGTCCGGTATCGCGGAGATTATGAAGAAAACTCCGGTTGTCAAAGGAGCTTCGGTATCCGGTCAATATATGTCGAATGACACCAAATCTTTGTTTGACAAGGCATCGTCCCTGGCATCTGAATTCGGGGACGAATACATAAGCTCGGAACACCTGCTGCTGGCTTTGATCGACCATGAAAGCGAAGTTTCGCGGCTGCTCAAGAGATCGGGTGTCAAGCGGGAGGATGTCATGAACGTACTTCAGGATGTGCGGGGCAGTCAGAAGGTGGATGACCCCAACGCCGAGGGACGTTATGAGGCATTGAAAAAATATGCACGCGACCTGAATGAAGCCGCCGAGAAAAACAAACTTGATCCGGTCATCGGCCGGGATCAGGAAATCCGCAGGGTTATGCAGATCCTGACCCGCCGGACAAAGAACAACCCCGTACTGGTTGGTGAGCCGGGAGTGGGTAAAACGGCCATCGCCGAGGGACTCGCACTCCGGATCATACAGGGCGATGTTCCTGAAGGACTCAAGACCAAGCGCGTTATTGCACTCGACATGGGTGCGCTGATCGCGGGGGCCAAATACCGCGGCGAATTCGAGGACCGGCTGAAGGCCGTGGTCAAGGAGGTTATCGATGCCGACGGTGAGATTATCCTTTTCATTGACGAGATTCACACCCTGGTTGGCGCCGGTGCCACAGAAGGAGCCATGGACGCAGCCAATATCCTCAAGCCAAGCCTTGCCAGAGGAGAGTTGCGCGCCATAGGGGCGACAACCTTGTCCGAATACCGGAAATTCGTTGAGAAGGACAAGGCTCTGGAGCGCAGGCTGCAGACAGTCCATGTCGATGAACCATCAGTGGAGGACACCGTTTCCATCATGCGCGGACTCAAGGAAAAATATGAACTGCACCACGGTGTGCGCATTACCGATGGAGCCATCATCGCAGCGGCGGAGCTGTCCGACAGGTATATTTCCGCCCGTTTTCTGCCGGACAAGGCCATTGACCTTATGGATGAGGCTGCATCGCGTCTGCGAATCGAAATCGACTCCATGCCGGAAGAACTGGATCAGATTGATCGTCAGATCAGGCAGCTTGAAATCGAACGTGAAGCCATCAAACGGGAAGAAGACAAGTCAAAACTTGAGGATATTAACCGCGAGCTTGCCGATCTGAATGAGAAGTACAAAGAGCTGAAATCACGATGGAACTCCGAACGGGAGCTGATCCAGAATATCCGCAGCATGAAGCAGGAAATCGAGAATGCCCGCAATGAGGCTGACAAGGCGGAGCGGGAGGGCCGCTATGAACAGGTGGCCGAGCTGCGGTACGGCAAAATCGCCAATCTCGAAAAAGAGCTGGAAGCGACAAAAGAGAAGCTCACAGAGCAGCAGAAACAATCACCCATGCTCAAGGAAGAGGTTGAAGCTGATCATGTCGCTGAAATTGTATCCCGCTGGACGGGTATTCCGGTGCGAAAAATGCTCCAGAGCGAGCGCATGAAGCTGCTCTCGATGGAGGACGAACTGCATCAGCGGGTGATCGGGCAGGATCAGGCCATCGACGCTGTTTCGCACGCGGTGCGGCGGTCACGTGCCGGACTTCAGGACGAACATCGCCCGATCGGCTCCTTTATCTTCCTCGGCTCCACCGGCGTCGGCAAGACCGAGCTTGCACGCTCTCTTGCAGACTATCTTTTCGATGACGAGAACGCCATGGTCCGCATAGACATGAGCGAGTACATGGAGCGGCACAGTGTGAGCCGCCTGGTGGGGGCGCCTCCGGGATACGTTGGCTACGAGGAAGGCGGACAGCTCACAGAAGCAGTGCGTCGCAAACCTTATTCGGTGGTTCTGCTTGATGAAATTGAGAAGGCGCATGCGGATGTGTTCAACATTCTTTTGCAGTTGCTCGACGATGGCCGCCTCACTGACAACAAGGGAGTGACGGTCGATTTCACAAATACCATTGTGATCATGACCAGCAATATCGGATCACAGGAGATCCGGCGTAAAATCGAGGAAGCCTCAGGAGACATTTCCGAAGCTGAATATGCCAAACTTCAGGCACGGCTGCTGGAGACGCTGAAAGAGACGATCCGGCCGGAGTTTCTCAACCGGATTGACGACATCATCGTATTCCATCCGCTTGGCAAGGATCAGATCCGTCAGATTGTTGATATCCAGCTCAAGCGTGTTGACCGCATGCTTGCCAAAAAGGATGTCACGATCAGACTGGACAGTCAGGTTCGCGACTGGCTGGCCGACCGCGGTTATGATCCGCAGTTTGGAGCGAGACCGCTTAAGCGGCTGATTCAGCGCGAGGTTGTGAACAAACTGGCAACCATGCTTATTTCCAAATCTGGTGAAGAACCGGTTGAGTATGAGGTTAAAGTGGCCAAAAACGGGAATGAGCTGACATTTGCCGAGGTGTTCGACGATGTTGAGGCGTGGTCAGAGTGACCAAGTAAATCTGGCGCTTATAAAGGCGGTCTGATCTAATTCAGGCTGCCTTTTTTTTCGTCCGGACGGGGGATATACAAAGCGCAGGACTTGATTTCGTTCAGACCTGGATATACAAAGCGGATGACTTGATTTCGTCAAAGTCTTGCGTTTTTTAAGGCGTTTACTCTAACTGCCAGTTTTTTTATTCGTGAAGTGTAGTTACTTAATGAGAGCTTTTTTTATCTTCACTGGTTACCATTACGGAGTGAGCACAGTTGGCTCCTCAAGACACTACTAACGGTTATACCGCACTCAGCAAACCATGGAATTACGCAACAGCACATCCAGCAGAAACTCGGCAATCATTCTCATCCACTGTCCGGATAAAAAAGGGCTTGTTGCCGCGGTAACCCGGTTTCTGGCGCACAACAACGGAAATATTCTGGAAATTGACCAGCATGTGGACAAGCTCAGCCAGGTGTTTTTCATGCGTGTGGAGTGGGATCTTGATGGTTTTCTGATTCCCGACGATCAGATTGAAAGCGAATTTTCAAAGCATATCGGCACTCCGTTTGATATGCACTGGCAACTTTACTTTTCCAGAGAAAAACCCAAAATGGCAGTTTTTGTCTCCGGCTACGGACATTGCCTTTACGATATTCTTGCCCGGTATGACAGCGGGGAATGGTATGTGGATATTCCCCTGATTATCAGCAATCATCCGCATATGAAGCAGGTGGCAGACCGGTACGGGATTGACTACCATCAGTTTGATGTTAACCAGGAAAACAAGCCGGAAGTAGAGGCGAAGCAAAAAGAGTTGCTGCATTCGTACGAAATCGATGTGATGGTGCTGGCGCGGTATATGCAGATTTTGTCAGACAATTTTGTGGCGGATTATCCGGGCCGGATTATAAACATTCACCATTCCTTCCTTCCGGCCTTTCCCGGTGCACGTCCGTATCATTCGGCTTTTCAGCGCGGCGTAAAGGTGATCGGAGCAACCAGCCATTATGTAACCGCCGATCTGGATGAAGGCCCCATTATTGAACAGGATGTGATCCACGTAAATCACCGGCATTCAGTGGAGGATCTGGCCAGAAAGGGGCGCGATCTGGAAAAAATTGTACTGGCAAGGGCGATCTGGCTTCATCTGGAGCGCCGGACCATGGTCTTCGAAAATCGGACAATCGTATTTCAGTAACTGTTTGTCCAAAGATTATCAGGACCTGAGCCTGTTGTGCCCTGAGTCTTTTTTCAAAAGCAAGGGTAAGCCGTGAGATATACTGTCATCAGATCACATCCATTCCGGGTCATAAGCTCAAAGTTTCAGGTTTTAAGGTCAAAATGAAGTCTTTTGATCAGAATGAACTCACCAGACAGGATGTCATTGTAAGGCTGACAACATAGCGAAGCTGACAAAAAAAGGGTGCTCCCCGAAGGAAGCACCCTTTTTTTACTGCTGTGATGGTGCTGCTGTGAATGATCCTACTTCACCAGCATCAGCTTTTTGGACTGTACGAAGTCACCGGCATGCATGCGGTAGATGTAGACACCGCTTGCCAGACGGGTAGCATCGAACTCAACCGTGTGAACACCTGCTTCACGTGATTCATTGACCAGGGTGGCCACACGCTGTCCGGTCACATCATACACTTCCAGAGTCACATTGGCCGACTCGGGAACCTGATAGCGGATCGTGGTTACCGGGTTGAACGGGTTCGGATAGTTCTGGTCGAGCCCGAACTCGGTCGGAACGTCGCTCAGCTGCTCGCCGCTGGTCGGCTGCTCGCCCCATACGTCGTTGACTACTTTGTCATCATCAACTGTAATCATACGGTTGGGGTCGCCCGGCCATTCGCTGTTATCCCAATCCGGTTCGTCTTCCACCATGAAGTACTTGTACTCATAATCTCCGGCCTCGGCATACAGGGTAACCGTATAGATGTTTTCGTCATCCTCGGATGCGAACATACGGTAGCGCGGGTTGCTGCCCGGCTCCTGCCACTCCGGAGTGTTTATGCTTCCGGCAAGATAGACATGGTTTTCGTCCGGATCGAAGCCCTGAACTCCGCCCATATCAACGTTGAACTCTACGCGATACTGATCTTCGAGCGGTTCAAAGTCATCGGTGAAGAACGGGAAGACCTGGGTGTCCTCATTGAACTGACCCATGGTTCCGCTGACATGGAATACCGCCGGCGGCATGGGTTGTCCGTCGTAGTCATCTCCCCACGGGGTATTGTTGCGGGCCAGACGAACCACGAACGTGTCGGCTTCGGCTTCGCTGGTTACACGCACATTCACACCGCTTCCGTCTGCAACCGGGTCGCCGGGAAGCGGCCAGTTGTTCAGGTCTTCTTCGATGATGTACATGTCGCGCAGCTGCACGCGCATACCCTGATACTCCGAGTCGTCCCGCATCTCATCGCCGTCGATGGCGACCGCCTCGGGCAGATCGTTGCCGGAGCTGGTGATTTCGTATTCCATTACCTCGATGTTGCGCTGGTTACGGAAGGTTGCCATTTCACCCATGATGATAATGCTGTCACCCGGCTGGGCATAAACGCCGCTCTGGGCTCCGCCATCATCAAAATCGGTCACATTCAGTCCGGCCGTTTCATCCTGGATGAAGTAGTCGGCCACACCGAATCCGAAGTCGGTGGAGTTGACAATACCCTTGACAACTACAATGCGGTCGTCGTCAAACGAACGGGCCTCGGCAATGGAAATAATGTCGAGGTCGGCGCTGTAATCCGGGAATTCCAGATCAAGGTCAAAGGCGTGATAGCCGCCGATGCCGTTGTTGGTTCCCAGTACATACAGGTTGGCCGTTCCGTCGGGGTTGCCGGTAAATGCCACTTCTCCGGTACCGTTGGGATTGCCGGCTCCGCGCATCGATGGTGTGTCGAAGACAAAGGCTGCTTCATCAAGATCGCCGTCCGGGATACGCACGACACGGATTTTTTCATCCGTTTCGGGATCAGAGCTGTGGCCGTGGATGTAGCCTGCCAGCATGTGATCACCGTTTTCGGTACCGAGGTAGCGAAGTGCCGTCGTGTTGCCGGGGAACAGATCTGATGAGATGGAGCCAAGGTGGTTTCCTTCATAGTCGAACTTGTGCACATCGCGTCCGCTGGCCGTCCAGAAGAACGTACCGTCTCCGACCGGTGCAACAGACGGGACAGCTCCGGAGTCAACTTCTTCAAGATCGATGACAACCGGCTCATCGAAGAAAGCGCCGTCGGGTCCGTTCATCGGGAATACATAAACAGTGGCACTGTTGCCATCTCCTGCGTACAGACGCATACCACCGTCGAGGGTGCTGCCTGTGATCATGATGCGATCTCCCAGCCTGGCACCGTCCTGTTCAAACTCAAGAACCACTTCCGGTTCGCCGTTGCGCATGCGATATACCTTGAAGGCATTGTCACCGGCATCCAGCGTCATGTTGGCGGCGAAAAGATGGCCATTGTCACTGATTTCGATGTCGTTGAGGGGGAACAGTCCGCCGCTCACACCTTCGGTGTTCAGAGTATCGAGGACCTCGCCGGTCTCGTTATCCAGCACGTAGACAAAGATCCCGTCCTTGCGGCTGACGGCATACATGTGATCATCGCCGGCGATCATTCCACGCTCGGTGTGGTCATCGCTGAACCAGTCCGGACGGGTTTCGTCGATCGTGGAGAGCTGGAACAGGGTCTCATAGGGGAGAACCTCAACCGGTTCTTCGTCATACCACTGTTCACCATCATACCAACCGGTGGTGTTTCGGGACAGGTCATCAGTCTGATTCCCGTCATTATCATTGAAGATGATCATGTCGAAGTTTACGGGCACATCATAGCTGTACCACTCGGAATCTTCTTCGGGTTCGTTCATCAGTTCACCCGGCCATTCGATATAGGGATCACCATCATCTTCCCAGGCATAGGCGTACACATCATCCCATCCTTCCGGGTTGTTGTAGTAAACGGTGAAGAAGTCCGGCTCGGGATCCGGTTCCACACTCAGCCACTGAACATTGTCCACGGCAACCTGGGCACCACTTGAGGTGTTCTGGAAGCGAAGAACAAAATCGCCTTCTACATCCGGGATGCCAATAAGACCGGAGCTGAGCACTTCATTCTGCTGACCGTCTGATGTAACTGTAGCCACCAGCTCGTCATTGACAAACACATCCAGTTCAACATCGTTGCTGAACATTTGCATGTAGTCAAACTGCAGGGCAGCAATGCCACCGGTGATGGTGCCTGACTCGATTTTTGCATCGGCATTGTTTTGCAGACCCGGTGTCGGTTCATCAATATGTATGTCACCTCTTGCATTTACATATTCCCATGTGGAACCGTCCTGGCCTTCAAAGGTGCCGCTTTGATATTGACCGGCAGTTACAGGGAAATTTGCAAAATCTTCAAGATTGTCAAACTCAACTGTGTCGATTTCGCCACGCTCAAGATCGATGGCAAATGCCGCATCTGCAAATACCACTTCATCGCCTGCTTCGGCAGTTATGGTCCAGTCTGCTTCCAAGACATCACCGATGTCAAGGCCGTTGTCATCCAACAACTGGTCGATGGCACCCATGGTAAGGGTCAGCTGATTGTCATTGCCATTGCCATCAGCAGGAATGCTGACTATAGGATCATCAAAGTTATCTCCGCGGGCATCGAGGTGCCAGGTGAAGTGCAGCAATCCGTCGACGTTGGATGCCGGGCGCTCCCAGGTAATCACAACTTCATCAACTGGTGAGCCTTCGACAGTAAGCTCAGCACCGTCTTCAGGGGATTCCAGAGCGAAGCCTTCAATATCCACTTCGACTTCTTCAATCAGGTCATAATGAGCTGCATATAGCTGTGGAGTACCGAAGAATTCTGCGGCAATGCCTTTGAGGTTGACGACCCCTGCCGGTATAGCTTCACCAATAACATCAGAATCACTTAAATGAGTTCTGAAAGTCACAGGACTGGTTACGGTTGGGTCAATAATTCCATAGTTGGTGGTTTCTTCGAAATCACCTTCGTCAACAAATTGAGCCATTTCAACTTTCATCAGCCGTGGCTCACCAACATATTCAAGATCCGCCAGTGTGGTTTCCCAGTATGGCAGGTCGTTGTCAGATGTGGTGGGTGCAATATCAGCGAGCGGGAGCAGCTGAGTAGTACCATCAGATTCACTGAATTCAAAAGTAAATCCGGTGATACCATCGCCTCTTGCCAGTCCGGTAAGAACGTTGTTGTCATCATCAACCAGTACGGCACCTGTTTCGTCTGACAGATAGTGCTGGTTGCGATTGGTAGCTGCCACGAATGTAACAATCACTTCGTTGGTCAACACTGCTTCTTCACCTACCTCGGCATTATCAAGAAGGTCAGCTATGTTATCGTATTCATTCAGGTCCGGTTCTTCAAGCAGCTCAACCGAATACGAGCCGATGCCTCTCGCACTTGCCATTACATAGGCATCAAAACCATCATCAGTCCGGATGAACCGTGGTTCGCCGAGTCCTGCAAAAGGCAGGCCTGAGCCCAGTGACGGAGTTGTGCCGATTACTTCTGCAAGTTCGGGATCACCGTCTACAACACGTACCAGTTCGGCACTGCTGTTATCAGAGTTGATTACCGCTATGTAATCATTGCCCTCATAGGTGTCGATAAACTGGACTTTAATAGTTGACGAACCAAGCACTTCACTGGGTATTGCGCCAATTTCGGTGCCGTCAGAATCCATTTTGAATACCGAACGGCCGTCAGCAGTCCAGTAAAAGGGCTCTTCACCCGGAAGTGCTGCGGAGGCACTCGGGTTGGTTCCGATGTCATTTACTTCAAAGATTTCCGGGTCGTCACTGAAGTTTTCTCCCGGACCGGTCTGTGTGTACCGAAGGATTGCTTCTTCTTCCGGTTCATCAGCTGCAGGTGTGCTGGTTACATAAAGTGTAGCCGTTCCATTGTCGAAATTGCCTGTCATGTTGGCCACGCGGCCAATGCGCCATCCATCCTGAGCGATGAGGTCATCTTCGAGTACAACGACAGGATCTTCATCATCCAAATCGGTGAACATCTGTACAAGGAATGCCGTATGCCCGGCAACCTCGGCATAGTTGTTGACAAAAATCTTGTTGTCTTCTGTTGTGGTTACGTCACTGATGCGAAATGTGCCTTTGCCATCGTCATAGCTTCCAAGGCTCATCTCTCCCTCATCATCGCCGTTTTCTGCATTAATTACTCGGACGTTCCAATAGGCATCAGCAGCCCATGGAGAAGTGGCTGATGTGATGAGCAAATATTTATTGCCGTTCTCCTCATGAACGGCCATTCCACGCTGATTGCCGTCCATCCATTCAGGCAAATTGTCTTCTGTTACAGACTGTTCCCAATTGGTCGTAATCTCCGTAGCCTGAGAATACGATTGGGAGAAACCCGTAAACAGAAGAGCGAATGCCAGTAAAAACCCTGTAAAAGGTCGTAGCATTTTGCTATTCATATATGTCTCCTTTTGTTTTAGTTGGCAAGTATGCTTGATACATACCCGCTTTATGATAACGAATTGTTAGATCGCGTAAAAGCAGATTCCCCTGCTTAATGATTTGGTAATCGCTTATCCCTGCAAGCGCTTTTTTGTTTGATGCAGCTAAAGTAAATGTAGCAAAAAAAATCCGAGTCATGCAACAAAATTACCCGACATTTGACTTCATAACAACTCCCTGGAGCAGAAGGCGGTCATCTTCCTTTAAAAAAGTTATCCGGGTTTAATATTTGTAAATCATCGGGGACGAAATGGCGGCCCTTGCGGATGAGTTCGCCGTCAAGGTACACATCCGCACCGATGCATACCAGATCCCAGTGGACCTGGCTTTTGTTGCCGTTCGGCGCTTCGTCGTAATCCTGACCCAGCGTCAAATGATTCGATCCGTAGATCTTCTCATCAAATAATATGTCATACATCGGCTGCCCGATCACCGGGTTGGTGCCAAAGCTGAATTCGCCGAACCGGCGCGAACCCTCATCCGTATCCAGAATCGACTGCAAGGCCTCGCGGTCCGATGCATCAAAATCCGTCACAACCCCGTCTTTTACGGTCAGTTCAACAAAATCGAACGGTTTGCCGAGGTAAACACTGGGGGCATACCGGATCCTGCCGTTAACTGAGTCGCGAAGGGGAGACGAAAAAAGTTCGCCATCGGGAATATTGCGGGTCCCGTGGCAATTGACCCAGTCCTGTCCGTCCACATGGAGGCGGATGTCAGTGCCTTCGCCTTTCAGCCGGACCTCACTGGCCTTGCGAAGGCGCTCCTCGAGCGGCAGCATCGCATCCCGCAGCCGGGCATAATCAAGCAGGCAGGCATTGTAATAAAAATCGGTGAAGGCTGATGTGGGCATGCGGGCGTTCATGGCAAATGCCGGGGAAGGATATCTCAAGACGCACCATTTGGTGTTTTTGACACGCTCATCGAAGTGAACGGGTTGCAGGTAGTGCTGCTGAAATGCCCGGTTGGCCTTTTCGGGCACCTTTGACGATTCGTAGATGTTTTCCGAAGCGCGAATGCCGACAAAGGCATCCATCTGTTTCATGAGCGGCACGCCGTCCGATTCGGCCTGATCTTTCCAGAATCCCGCATCCCCGGTTTCGAGCAAAATACGCTGGGTCTCCGGATCCACGATATCCAGATACGGGTGTGCACCGATCTCCCGGGCAAGGGTGACCAGGGCGCGTACCAGCCCGATTCCGTTGAATCCGATCAGGTTTATGAGGATCCGCTCCCCTTTTTCCAGCCGGGTGCTGTGCGTGATGATGGTTTCTGCAAGCTTGTAATCTCTGGGATCAGTCATGGCCATGGTACGCAGTTTGGTTGTTGAGTTTGTAATTTGATGGTAATGTAAAGCTGTTAGTCAGCATGTATTTCGGCGGCCTGCAGGAATCTTTTAGCAGGCATCTTTTATCCTCTGATCTGATGCGCGCCTGCCGGAGAAAGCGAGATCATGCGGTCACAAAGGGAAAGCTCCTCTTCGCGATTGGAAGCCAGCAAAACCATGCCACCGCTGTTTTGCTGATGAAGCACGATTTCCCTCACCAGCGCCATGCCTTCAGAATCCAGATTCGTCCCCGGTTCATCCAGCATTAAAATTTCCGGGCGTGACACGAGTGCTCCGCAAAGGCGAACCCGCTGCTGCTGTCCTGATGACAATGAACCATATTCCTGACCGCCCAGTCCCTCCAGCCCGCAATAGGCAATCAGATCGTCTATACCGTTTCCGGTATCCCTTTTTCCGGAAAGAGAGGCAGAAAAGGAATCTTTCCCCTCCAGCAGGTCCGTAAATTCCTGACCGCCATCAGGAAGACCACCCGTGGCAAAAGCGGCTGCTTTCACATTTTCGGATCCGGCCCGTTTATCCGGGCGAATTTCTTGAATAAACGTGAGATTTTCCCGGATCGACAATTCCTTGTACAAATGGATGTAGGGAGCGGCATACCCGATATGCCTGCGAATACTTCCGGAGTCAGGCTGCTCGTCCCTGACGGTCCAGGACACCCGACCGGTGCTTGGCCGGAGCAGACCGGAAAGGCATTTCATCAATGTTGATTTGCCGCTTCCGTTTGCACCCTGAATACCAATGCACAAAGCCCCGCTGAATCCGAAATTCAGGTCACGAAATACTTCCGTTTTTCCAAATTTTTTGCCAAGATGCGTACATTGCAGGTTTATCATAGATAATAATGTAAGGAGAGTGACTAAATTGACCAACGAATTCGTTGGAAATCTGTATTTTGTCTGAAATCTGTTTCACAAACTCCCGGATCATGGAGAAACTTATTCAAGTCATCATCAAAAACCAGAAAAAGAAACTGGACGACCGGCGTTCACATTACACGCCGGAAGAGCTGCTCAGTGCCGGACTGCCCGATTTTCTGGTCCGGCGCATGCGCGTTGAACTGACCCGCAGGGTCGACGAGTCCGTTACCATGCCTGAAAGCAAGTGGGCAGATATGAGTTCCGGTTCCGTCAGGGATGCCTGGGACCGTTTTCTTGAATCCGTGCATCAGGGGGTGAGAATGCCGGCAGATCAGGCAGAGTCTGTACTAGCGGATTCACTTAAAGACCTGCTTGATATGATGATCACCCCGCGGGCGTTTCTGCCGGATTATATATTTGGTGATGAGACAGAACTGAAACGCGAAACGGTGAAGCAACGGCTGCAGGGTGTGGTGGTCTATGAGTATTTTGCCACGGCTATCCCGAGGTTTATGGAAAAAAAACAGAGAGAGGTGCTGACCAAGGAACAGGCAGACCGGATTATCGAGCGCCTTGATGAACGCGTAACTTCGAAATACAACTCTCTGAAATGGGCATCACTTTTCGATCCCTGGTTTGAACTGATGGGTGAGTCGATTGATTCGGAATATTTTTCAATGTTTTTCAGAGACAAGGGCAAGCCGGGTGTCGCACGTTTGTTTGATGCCGAAAAAAAGGGTGTCAACCGTGACAGGCTGATTGAAATTATTTCCCGCCCGCTTCTTTATGATGATGACGAACTGGATGATGTGGGTGCCGATCTGCTTGGTCCGGAGGATTCTGCACCTGCCGTATCTGATGATGGTTCAGCGGTGAAAGAGTCAAAGGTTCGGTCCGGGGATGCATCCGCCCGGCAGAGTTCGCTTCGTGAAGACAACCCGGAAGAGAAAAAGGACAAAAACACAAAATCAATACGCACGGAGTGGTCCCGGCTGCAGTCAGAAATGTCCCGCAGACAAAGAGATCGTGATGATTCAGGACGCGCTGGTGCGGCTTCTGATGCTGCACCGGAAAACGAAGATGCAGAAGAGAAGCCCACAAAGACGTCTCTCAGCAAAGTAAGCGACGACATCTCATCCGGCCGGAGTCACAGCGACTCAGAGGCAGGACCCGATGAAGAAGAGAATCTTGTGGCAAGGTTCCGCAAGGTGAACGGAGGCAGGGATCAGGATTCGACATTGAACTCCCGGCTGAACACAGGGTTTGGCGGCAGCGGCGAAGACGATGAACCGCTGTATTCCAAACTGAAAAAAACGGAAACGTCAGGAAGCGATCAGGATGATGTGCCGATATGGCAGCAGTTCACACAGGTGCCCTATGAGTTTTCTTCAGATGAAAGGGAGGATGATGTATCAGCCGGAGAGCAAGAAGCACAGTCTGATGACGACGACTCAGGAATGATTCCCGGAAATGCCGGTCTTGAGGATATCCGGTCCTATGTCAGAGATATGGAAAAACAGTTCATTAATGAGCTGTTTAATGGCAATAAAAATGCCTATCTGATGGCGCTTGATGAGATATCGCAGCGAAAAAGCTGGAGTCAGGCCGGAGAGTTTATCAGCAGGGAGGTTTTTGACAGGAACATGATCGACATTTATTCCGATACGGCCATTCACTTTACCGACCGGATGCAAACCTATTTTTCCGAAAGGACTTAGCCGGACCGCCCATTCTATACGATATTGACTTCCGGTTCCAGACGTATTCCGAACTTGCCGGCTACGGCATCCTGAATGGACCGCGCAAGATTCAGTAGTTGCCGGCCTGTAGCATTGCCGTGATTGACAATTATGAGTGCATGTCTGTCATGAACACCGGCATCGCCGTCCCTTTTTCCTTTGAATCCGCATTGTTCAATAAGCCATGCAGCCGGAACTTTCATCATTTTTTCCGCTCCTTCCGCACCCTGTGCTTGTTTTTCACTTTGGCTCTTTGCCGGAAACCCGGGAATTTCAGGCCATGATGCTTTCAACTCCTGAAAATACCCGGCTGACATCACGGGATTTTTAAAAAAACTTCCGGCATTGCCGGTCACCGCAGGATCCGGAAGTTTTGATGCGCGTATGGAGCGAACCGCCCGGCTGACATCATGAATGTCCGGGTCGGTTATGCCTTCGGCTGCAAGTGTGTGTCGCAAATTGCCGTAATCCAGTGTGGGTTCGGGTTTTTTTTGCAGTCTGAGCGTCACACTTGTAATGATATACTTGTCCTTGTGTGTCCGTTTGAAAATGCTGTCCCGGTACCCGAAACGGCACATTTGATGGTCGAAGTCCGTATGTTCGCCGGTTTTCAGATTAATGGCTTCGAGTGAAAGGAACGTATCTTCAAGCTCCACTCCATAAGCTCCGATATTCTGAATGGGTGCAGCTCCCACGGATCCGGGAATCATGGAGAGGTTTTCAATACCTCCAAGATTATGATCTAGACTGTACCTGACCAGGTCATCCCAGATCACTCCGGCACCGGACTTCAGGATAACGTGACGGTCATTTTCCGGGACAACCGATATCCCTGAAATATTATTTTTTATAATCAGCCCGTCAAAATCACCGGTGAACAGAACATTGCTGCCTCCGCCAAGAATGTATTTTCTCCCGGATTGAAATTCCGGTAATTCCATGACCCGAAAAAGGTCGTCTGCATTATGCAGCTCTGCCCACCGCGAAGCAAAGGCTTCAATCCGGAAGGTGTTGTATGGTTTCAGATCAACCCCGGTTTTGATAGTGTGTTTCCCGGTAATTTTCAAAAGGTCGCTGCAATAGTTTGGTGATCAATACTTGCAAAAAGGTAACAAACTTCACAACTAAAATCCCTGTACATCGTATAACATTAGAGAAGGCATGCATATCTGTATTTTGGAGTAATTGCTTTTCAGCTGGTTACGATTGTCTGTTTGAAAAAACGGGTAGCCTGTCGATTTCTGGTATGGAATTGACAGGACATGGCAGTCCGGGCAGAAACCGGATTGTCTCAGTGCCGGTTTGCCACCGCCGGTACTGTAGCAATGTGGCCTCTATATGTTACTATGTAAACTCAGAGGTTAGACATGTCATTGTACAAGTGGAAGAAAGATAACGCCGATTTGAGAGATTACTACATGATTAATCTCCAGGCAGGGCTGATCGTCACGCTGATTGTGTTCATAGTTATCTTCCGGATCAACCTGACATTCAGCCCGGAATTCACGATCAGTCATGTTGAGCCGGAAATCATTGAGATGGAAGATATCATCAGGACGGAGCAGATCATGCGCCCGCCACCGCCACCGCGGCCTCCTGCACCAAGAATGGTTCCCAACGAGGAAATTGCCGACGAAGTTTTCTATGACCTGGGTACAGATTTTACTCTTGAGGAAGGACTTTTCGTCTCAGCTCCCCCCGCTTTACCTGAAGATGATGAGGAAGAGTTTGATGAGCATGAAATATTTACCATAGTTGAAGAAATGCCCGTGCTGCTGGGTGGCATGTCCGCAGTTTACAGAAATCTGCGGTATCCGGAAATCGCACGCAATGCAGGTATTGAAGGAAGGGTGGTTATTCAGTTTGTCATTGATGAGCAGGGCAATGTGGTAGATCCCCGGGTAGTAAGAGGTATCGGGGGAGGATGTGATGAGGCAGCACTTGAAGCAGTCAAGCAGCTGCAGTTTTCTCCCGGACGGCAACGCGGCAGACCGGTGAAAGTGCGTTATTCCCTGCCGATAATGTTCCGGCTCTCCGCTTCCTGAGTGATTGTGCGGCAGTAATAGTATGCCTTGATTCTCCGGGAGTTTAAATCTCAAAAAACAAAAAAGGGCAGCGAGTACATACTCACTGCCCTTTTTTTACTTTCAATCACATGGATGGGTTATCCATGCTGTGCAGGATCAGAACCGCTCCGGTTCCATTCCCCAGCGTTTGGGTGAACGCCACAGTCCTGAGCGCAGCAGTTCACGCATGAAAAGGAATTCTTTCGGAAGCCGGTCGTACAGTTTGGAGAAGAGTTCCTCGTGTCCGAGTACTTCTTCCTTCCAGACATCACTGTCAACCGTCATCAGATCATGGAACTGATCTTCGGTGAAGTTTTCCAATCCTCTCCAGTCGAGATCTTCGTGTGTCGGCATCCAGCCAAGCGGGCTCTCCAGAGCGAAAGCTTCACCATTCACACGCTGAACGATCCACTTGAGAACGCGCATGTTCTCTCCGAAACCGGGCCAGATAAACTTGCCGTTTTCGTCGGTGCGGAACCAGTTAACGCCGAAGATACGCGGAGGGTTGGGGAGTTCGCGACCCATCTGCAACCAGTGGTTGAAGTAATCGGCCATGTGATAGCCAAGGAACGGCAGCATGGCGAACGGATCACGGCGAACTTTACCGAGAGTACCGGCAGCAGCGGCTGTCATCTCTGAACCCATGGTAGCGGCGAGATAGACACCGAAGTTCCAGTTAACGGACTGATATACCAACGGTACGGCAGTACTGCGGCGGCCGCCAAAGATAAACGCTTTGATCGGTACGCCGGCCGGGTCTTCCCACTTCGGGTCGATGGACGGGCACTGTGAAGCCGGAGCAGTGAACCGCGCATTTGGATGTGCGGCAGGTTTGCCGGAATTGGGATCGAACTTCTCACCCTGCCAGGTGGTCAGATTTGCAGGGGGCTCTTTGGTTTTGCCTTCCCACCATACATCGCCGTCCTCGGTAAGAGCACAGTTGGTGAAAATGGTGTTTTTACTGATGGAGGCCATGGCGTTCGGGTTCGACTTGTCATTGGTACCCGGAGCTACGCCGAAATATCCAGCCTCAGGATTGATTGCACGGAGCTGACCTTCCTTGTCTTTTTTGATCCATGCAATGTCATCACCAATGGTGCTGACTTTCCATCCTTCCATCTCTTTCGGCGGGATGAGCATGGCAAAGTTGGTCTTGCCACAGGCACTCGGGAATGCCGCAGCCACATAGGTTTTCTCTTTCTTCGGGGATTCTACACCGAGAATGAGCATGTGCTCGGCCAGCCAGCCTTCATCGCGGGCCATGGTGGAGGCAATTCTGAGAGCAAAGCACTTCTTGCCGAGCAGGGCATTTCCACCATATCCACTACCGAAAGACATGATCTTGCGCTCTTCGGGGAAGTGGGTGATGTACTTCTCCTTATTGCACGGCCAGGGTACATCCTTTTGACCTTTCTCAAGAGGAGCACCTACGGAGTGCAGACACTTCACATACTCGCCATCCTTTCCGATGACATCCATTACCTTCTTTCCGATACGGGTCATGATGCGCATGTTTACCACAACGTATGCGGAGTCGGTGATTTCAACACCTACATGGGAAATCGGGGAGCCGATGGGGCCCATGCTGAAAGGAATGACATACATGGTGCGTCCCTTCATGCAGCCGTCATAGAGCTTGTTGAGCTTGCCCTTCATTTCATCCGGATCCATCCAGTTATTGGTCGGACCGGCATCGGATTTTCTCTTGCTGCAGATAAAGGTTTTGTCTTCGACGCGGGCAACGTCAGAAGGATCGGAAAAAGCGGCAAAACTGTTTGGCCGCTTTTCTTCGTTGAGCTTCACAAAAGTTCCGCCGTCAACGAGCAGCTGACACAGTCTGTCATTTTCTTCTTCGGATCCGTCAGCCCATTCAATATTGTCGGGCTTGGTCAGGGCGGCAGTCTCTTCTACCCATTTTTTAAGCTCTTCATGCTTAACCCAGCTTGGATGCTTCATAATGATACTCCATGATTAGAGGTTTACATATATGGCCGTAAGGCCGTGTTGTCCTCGTTCGATATCAGCCTGGAGTGTTGTGTGACAGGGTAATGACATGCATCGGCATTCACCACGTCAGTCCCAATATCTGATAACCGAACGGATTGGATTGTCCTTCATAGCAGGAAATGCAATGCTTTTCATCCTGCTAAGTCTTTTCAGAACAATGATACATCTTAAATTTGAATATCGTATTAAGAAAACATCAATTGTGAATGAATGAGTCGGAATTTTCAGGAAGCAAGAGCCGGCCTTAAGATTCTGATTTTCAATCTAAGAAACCTAAAGTGGAATAAAAACAGTAAATTCCGCGCCCCCGTCTTCGGCATTCTGCACCTTTATCTGTCCGCCGTGCTTCTGAATAATTTGCTTGGAAATTGACAGGCCCAGGCCCAGTCCGAAGCTGCTGTTTTGCTGCTTGGTGGTAAAATTGGTTTTGAACACTTCATTGATCATGGACGGTGAAATGCCCGGGCCGCTGTCTTTGATGGAGACCCAGACATAACGGTCATCATATCCGCATGATATCACAAGCTCGCCCTTGTCTCCCATCGCGTCACAGGCATTGATGATGATATTGGTCCACACCTGGTTGATTTCTCCAGTAATAACATTAACCGGGGGGATATCCGAGAAATTGAGAACCACATCCACCTTTTTCAGCCTGTTCGAAAGCAGCAGCAGCGTGTCATTAAGGCCGTCCCTCAGGTCTGCTTTCTCATAGCTTCCTTTATCCTGTCGGCTGTAATTCTTCATGCTGGACACAATTTCGCCGATGCGCTTGGTGCTGGACTGCAGGTTTTTCAGGAAGTATCCGCTTTCGAAAAACAGCATGATATTCTCCAGCTCTTCACGCTGTTTTTTGCCGGGCCGTTCGCCAAGCTTGTGTCTGATGATTTCAAGTGCCTCATCACTCATGGATGTTACCTTGCGCAACAGGCTGCGGGGCAGGTCCGGATAAAGATCCTCCCACTCCTTCAGCTTGCGGCGCTGCTCATCCGAATCGCGGAGTTTTCTTTTAAGCCCGATTTTGAAGAACTTTTCGTATGAAAGCTGTTCATCCGGATCAGCCTTGCGTACGATACCGGGCAGATAGTCCATCAAATTGTCCGAAGCCCGGAGCATCGCTGCGGCAGGGTTGTTGATCTCGTGTGCAATTCCGGCAACAAGCTGACCCAGGGTTGCCATTTTCTCCTGGCTGATCAGCCGGTGCTGGGTGTCTTCAAGCTGCTTCAGTGCTTCCCGGAGATGATTCCGCTCTTTTTCAAGCGTCTCATTGATACTTTCAAGCTCAACATGCACAGAGACTACATGGTGATACCGGTCGATCAGGTTGCCGATTATCAGCTGCTGGGCAAGATGAGCAATTTCGCCTTTGCCACGCTGCATATCAAGAAAGTCGGACTCATCGAGTTTAATGGCCTTGCACGGACTTGCGGCTACAGCTGTGGTGAGCACGGCTTCGCCTGTTACAAATGAAATCAGCCCGACCAGTGCACCCGGGCGCAGCCAGTCAATGGTGATTACCCTTCCCTTGGGGGTGGTTTTCGACAGCTGAACGGTTCCCTCAAGCAGAATGTAAACGGATTCATTAAAATCCCCTTCCGAGAAGAACAGATCGTCTTTGTCGCGCTCCACAACTTCGGTATGAAACTCTTCGGAGTTTTCCAGAAAACGGGCGATCTGATCGGTGATTCTCGTGGGATCCTGCAGCCAGTTTTTTGCGAAGTTGAGTATCATAATGTCGCTCTTCTGCCCGGAAGGCGGGATTGCATCAGTGTAATGTGCCCGTTTACCCGGTATTATTCATAACTTAGCTGTCGCTTACATTGCGGCGTGTCCGTATAGCCTCGGATATTTTTCCGGCATCAAGCGATTTCATATAAGGAAGCAGATCTTCCTCATTGGAAATGACATAATCGGTAAGAAGGTCAACAGATACGCGCAGCAGCTCCTCTTTTTTCCAGGGCTTGGCAATATAGTGATGCAGGCGCGCTTCGTTCAGTGCTTTTACGGTATCATCAAGGCCGGCCTGTCCCGTCAGCAGAACCTTCCTGGCGGGATGGGTGCGTTCATCCTTGTGCAGTTCGATAAGCAGCTCAACACCGTTATCGCCGGGTAAAATGTGATCGCAGAGAATCAGCCCGATCTTCATTCCGTCATTCAGCAGTTTTTCGATGATCTTCCTGCCTTCTTCTGCCGTGTTGGCTGTTTCGATGGGGAATTGCTCCTCAAGCTGCTCCAGGTCCCTCACAACGGCATCCAGAACTTCCTGTTCGTCTTCAATGCAGAGTATATATATGTCTGATCTTTCCATTGGTTCGCGCGATTGAAATTAATTGGTGACAAGAGGCCAGTAGAATACGGCATAAGCTAGTATGATCAATAATCCGATCACACCTATGATAACACCCATTTTGGCCATATCCTTGGTCCGGATAATACCGGTTGACATGGCAATGGCATTGGGAGGTGTTGAAATGGGAAGTGCCATGGCAAGACTGCAGGCAACAGCAATCACAATTCCTGTAATCAGAAGATTGAAATCTTCTCCCATAACTCCTGATGTGTGCAGACTGATTACCAGGGGCATAAGCAGCGTTGCGGTAACCGTATTGGAAAGGAAATTGGACATGGCGATGGCGACCACTGAAAAAGCAATAATCAGAGTGATGTAACCCATGGCTCCCCAGTCAAACCCGGAGATCATCCAGACCGCAAGACCGGTTTTGTCCATGCCGATCCCGAGCGAGATACCGCCGGCCATAAGCCACAGAACCTCCCACGGAAGCTTCTGGATGTCTTCTTTATTTAATATGCGGCCTGTAACCAGAGCAGCAACAGGCAGGAAAGCAACCATGCTGCTGGGGATTCCATGCTGATTCTCGGTAATCCAGAGCAATACTGTGGCACCAAAAATGACGTAGAGACCGATTGCTTTAGGCGAGACATTGAGTTTGCCTTTCATATCCAGATTGAACCGCTCCACACTCGGCGGAAACAAGGTGAGCAGCAGAAACCATGCAATGACAAGCATGACCACAACCAGCGGTGCTGCGACGATAATCCAGTCGGTGAACGAAATGTCAATTCCGTAGTCTGAGAGTGCCGCTATTACAATCGCGTTGGGCGGCGTGCCGATGGGCGTTGTGATACCACCAACGTTGGCGGCAATGGGTATGCTCAGGGCGAGCCCGAATTTGAAACGGTCTTCGGGCGGCAGCTGCGCGATGATCGGCAATATAACCGTAACCATCATGGCAGCGGTTGCGGTATTACTCATAAAAGCAGAGAGCGCAGCCGTTACCAGCATCAGTCCAAGCACAATAAAACGCGGGCGTGTGCCGAAGGGACCAAGCAGGTAGCGTGTCAGGTTTTTGTCAAGATTGTACTTTACCGATGCCCTGGCAAGCATGAATCCGCCAAGAAATAATATAATGATGGGATTGGCAAGGGTTCCGATGTAGTCGGTATAGCTGTTGGGTTCATAGTCGACCAGGCGATGACCGGGATCGGTTACAATTTCATGATCCCGGCTCAGCTCATCACTTTGGACAATGACATGCTGGCCGTTGCGGTCTATCACATTGACTCGGACGGACTCCGTTTCACCCGGTTCTTTTGCCACCAGAACCGTTCCGTCCTCCTGCAGGGCGGAAGCGGGTATCTGCCATGTCTCGTCTTCAAGTGCCACAGGTTCGCTGACCGGAAGCTCCGCATCCATATAAACGGGTCCCTGAGCACTTAGCAAGATAATCTGAAGAAAAATGACCAGCATGGATGTAGCATAAATGGGAATGGGCTCGAACATCCAGAAAACAGCCGCCATCAGAAAAATCCCCATGCCAAGCTGGCCGGCTGTTGAAAGGGTCTCAAGGGGAAGCAGAAAGGGCAGGATCAGGCCGAAAATGCCCAGAAACAGTCCTGTAATTTGTATGGGAGTCAGCCCCAATACACCTGATTTCATAGTAATACCTGTCTAAGTGTATGTTTTGTAGTAACTAAAAGCAATGATAACAAATATGGGCGGAATAGCGAAACAGATCATATCGCTGAATGTGGTATACAGATCAGAGCTCCGGTACGGATTAAAACAGTTGCCGGGGAGTTTTGGTATGATACGGCAGACCACGGTCCGCATGTCCCTAATACTAAGGTATCTATTTGAATGAATTATGAAGCCGGTGAGGATAAACGCTTCCTGCATTATATATGCAAACATGTGTTATAATGCATATATATCAATGTTTTTTTGGACTTTTACCGCCGCAGATAGTAATTTGTCAGAGCGTTTTTTAAAGCAGGTACTTATGGATATCGGCAGTATTATGTTCCGGATTAGAGTCCGGCATGCAAAAAGGTAAAACTGCTCAGCTGGACAAATCATTATTACTTCAGCAGATACCTGCGCTTTGCTGGTGTCCGTTCCGGCCGGAAGGTATTGCGCCCGTTGGCCGGACCGATGCTGACCTGCTCTGATATGATATGAATCTCAGATTTTTAAACCTGAAAATTAACCGGGGTTATTTATGACAGATAAAAAGAAATATGTTTACCAGTTTGGTGCCGGCAAAGCCGACGGAGACCGGACCATGAGAGAGCTTCTTGGTGGAAAAGGTGCCAATCTTGCTGAAATGAGCCGAACCGGACTTCCCGTACCGCCGGGCATGACGATTACCACCGAGACTTGCGACCAGTATTACAAAAACAATCAGAAATGGCCAGAAGGGCTCAAAGAGCAGATTCGCGAAGGAATCCGGTTTCAGGAGGAGCAGCTTGGGGCCGGTTTCGGGGATCCGGAAAATCCGTTGCTGCTTTCGGTCAGATCCGGTGCGGCCGCATCCATGCCCGGAATGATGGACACGGTGCTCAATCTCGGGATGAACGACATGGTTGCCGAAGGTCTGGCAGAGCGCACCGGCAATGAATGGTTCGCTTTCGACAGCTACCGCCGTTTTATCGATATGTTTTCGGATGTTGTCATGGGCATTCCGCACGAGAGCTTTGAAAGTGCCATGCAGAAGCTGAAAGACCAGCGTGGGGTAAAAGAAGACAACGAACTTACTGCCAAAGACTTGCGCGATCTGGTCGATCGTTTCAAGGCCATTTACCGGCGTGAAACCGGATTTATGTTTCCCAATGACCCGATGGAACAGCTTGAGTTTTCAATCAATGCCGTTTTCGGATCATGGAACAGCGAACGCGCCAAAAAGTACCGGAAGATCAACAAAATTACCGGGCTGATCGGAACCGCCGTCAACATCCAGGCCATGGTATTCGGCAATATGGGTGAGACCAGCGGCTCGGGGGTATTGTTCACCCGGGACCCAAACACCGGCGAGAACAAACTATACGGTGAGTATCTTACAAATGCACAGGGTGAGGATGTCGTTGCCGGTACACGGACCCCGGAGCCTATTAAAAACCTCAAAAAGGCACTTCCCAAAGTTTATGATCAGCTTGAAGAGATGACCCGTAAGCTGGAAAAAGCCTATCAGAACATGCAGGATATTGAATTTACGATCCAGGAAGAAAAGTTGTTCATCCTGCAGACAAGAAATGGCAAACGAACAGGCCCGGCAGCCATTAAAATAGCAGTTGATTTTGTAAAGGAAGGTATCGTAAACAAGCAGGAAGCTGTAAAAAACCTGGTCACAACAGCACAACTTGACCAGTTGCTCCATCCCCAGTTCGATGACAAGGCAATCAAGGATAAAAAGGTTATCGGCGTCGGACTGCCGGCCTCTCCCGGAGCGGCAGTAGGCAAGGTTTATTTTACCTCTCACGATGCCGAAGATGCTAAAATCACAGGTGAAAATGTCATACTTGCCCGGGTTGAGACGAGTCCGGATGATGTGGGCGGTATGCACGCATCAGAAGGAATTATCACTTCCCGCGGAGGGATGACCAGTCATGCTGCCGTTGTTGCACGCGGCTGGGGAAAACCCTGCGTGGTCGGGTGCGACGATATTGTTATCAACTACAAAAACAAAAGCCTGACGGATGGCAATCACACGGTCTATGAAGGTGACTGGCTTTCGATTAATGGCACAACAGGAGAAGTGGTGCTCGGACAGCTTCCCCTCAAACCGCCCAAACTCAGCAATGACTTCAAGAAGTTCATGAAATGGGTCGATGAGTTCCGGGACATGAAGGTTCGTACCAATGCCGACCGGGCAGAAGATGCCACCAAAGCCAAAGAGTTTGGCGCTGAAGGTATCGGCCTTTGCCGGACCGAACACATGTTCTTTGAGGGTGAGCGTATTGTCGAGGTTCGCCGGATGATCATGAGCGACAATGAAAAAGAACGCCGCGAGTCTCTTGCCCGGCTGCTTCCCTATCAAAAGGAGGATTTCCTCGGGTTGTTCAAGGCACTGGACGGTGATCCGGTGACAATCCGGCTTCTGGATCCGCCGCTTCATGAGTTTCTCCCTCATACCGAAGACGAGAAAAAAGATCTGGCAAAGCAGTTTGGCATTTCCTACAGAAAGGTCAAGGACCGAGTGGCAGCACTGGATGAAGCGAATCCGATGCTCGGACACCGCGGCTGCCGTCTTGGAATTACATTTCCTGAAATTACGGAAATGCAGACCCGTGCCATTCTGGAAGCCGCCATTGAAGCAAAAGAACAGGGAGCTGTGGTTCTTCCCGAAATAATGGTACCGCTGATCGGATCCGGCGATGAGCTTATTGACCAGAAAAACGTCATTAAAGAAACGGCAGAAAAGGTGTTCAAGGACAAGGGAACACGCATCGATTATCTGATCGGTACCATGATTGAGGTGCCAAGGGCCGCACTTGTTGCCGATGAAATTGCTCCGCATGCAGACTTTTTCTCATTCGGAACAAATGACCTGACCCAGATGACATTCGGTTTCAGCAGGGACGATATCGGTAAGTTTCTGCCGGACTATCTGGAGCGGAAAATTGTTTTGCACGATCCCTTCCAGACTCTGGACCAGAAAGGCGTCGGTAAACTTGTTGCAGAAGCGGCGGATCTCGGACGGGCAACCAAGCCCGGACTCAAGCTTGGCATTTGCGGAGAACACGGGGGAGACCCTGAGTCCATTGCATTTTGTTACAAGCAGGGGCTTGATTATGTCTCCTGTTCTCCATTCAGGGTGCCTATCGCCAGACTTGCGGCAGCCCAGGAGGCCATCGCTCAACAGGAAAATAAGTAGATCTTTCCGGACGTCAGACCTGTCCGTTCACCTGACGGACGACTGAGTGACAGGAAAAAACGAAATATCATGCACACCTGCCCTCCGCAGCAAGGACGGGCAGGTGGCATTGGTATGACGGGCAAATAGAATCGGGGCATTTCTTATTTATGGAAAATTATACAGAGGCATTCAGGGTTTTAGGGGATATATCGCGTTTACGGATTATGAATGTATTTGTGCGTGCACGCCAGGCCATCTGTGTATGTGAGCTGGTGGATGCCCTCGGACTTCCGCAGTACCAGGTGTCCCGGCAGGTGCAGCAGCTAAAGCAGGCGGGACTGCTGAAGGTGAAGAAGCAGGGGACATGGGCTTACTATTATCTTAATGAAGAAAACAGCTTTTTCAGGCACCTTTTCGATTTTCTGGAGAGTGTTGCCGCCAATGACGAACCGGTGATGACCGGCAGGGATATGCGGGCATTAAACATGCGGCTCTCACTTCGTGAGAATGGCAGGTGTGTCGTAGGCAAGTTTCCGCACAAACAAATACTGGAAGTTATTGAAGATTGAGTACAAACCGGGATTCCGGCCGGTAAATAATCAGCAAATCATTGTAAAAATTTGACTCTTTATCAGGGGGACAAAGAAGGGGTGTCGCGGTAACTATAGATGGTTATCTTGTAGTGCTTTAGAGGTAAAAATATGACGCTCTCCCCGTGAAATACACAACATTTGTCGGGATAACTGTTGGCTGTTTTACTCAGGAATCAAGCTTTTGAATCTTTTGATTATTTCTTATGTTAACCTTGTTATGCAGCACGCATTGATTAGTGCCAAAGAATGGCATTTGTAGTTGTTCTTTGTGTTAATCGGTGTTGTAAGTTATTTGTATTCAGGAAAATACTTGAAGTATTCCAGTAAATTTTCCTGATCAAAAGAAGGTTAAATTCTAAGTAAACAAAAGGAGAAAAAATATGAGATTTTTTCCACAACTTTTCCTGATAGCAGCAATAATTTCCATGTCACTATATGCTGATGATGTTAAGGCTTCAGGAGCAAATGATCCGTCAGTAACAAGCGGACTTTTTTCCAACAGTTTTGCTCCCAGTTCGGCATACAGCAGCGCCGGCACAGCAACATCGGCAACATCATCAGTTGAAAACGAAGACGGCTTCCAGATCGGTGGCGCACTTCGTTACAATATCGCCAGTGAATTCTATGAAAGCGATCAGGTTGCAACCGATACATATGGAACGCTGGATACCTGGCGGATCAATGTAGACGGCCAGATGAGCGATCTGACTCTGAGTTTTGAATATCGCTTTTACCCGACGTTTAACACACATTTCCTCAAGCACGGTTTTATCGGGTATAATTTTACAGACAATCTCAACATGGAGCTTGGTGTGAATCAGGTACCTTTCGGTAACCTGGCATTCAACTCCCACAGCTGGTGGTTCAATCTGCCCTACTATTTTGGTCTGGAAGATGATCACAACATGGGTATCAAGTTCAGCTATGATGCAAGTGACGACCTTAACCTCATGTTTGCCTACTACCGCCAGCAGGATCCTGCCGGACCTGCCTACGGAATGGCTTCTTTTGGCGGACCGGGTGCAGGTACCTATTCCTACAATGTGATTCCGGATGAAGACGGCGATCTGAGCAGCACCGGTGCACCTTCCTCAATCCAGGAACTCAATCAGTTCAACGTACGAGCCGCCTACATGGTGACCCCGGAAATTGAAATCGGCGCTTCTGGTCAGTTGCAGGGTATTTACAATGCCGTGCTCGATGATACCGAGTACGGACACGCGATTGCCCTTCACACCGACGCCAACTTTGGCTTGTTCAACCTGAAGCTGCAGTACATCAACCATGACTATGCTGCCAAGGATGATGCAGGCGAGACGCTGGACCGTGTTCAGATGGGTGCCTATGGTGACCCCTACTACGGCGACGGTGTCGCCGCCCGTGGTAATACCATTACTGCCGGACTGGCCTACTCGCATGATGTAGGCTGGGGCCCCATCAGCAACATCCAGCCCTACATTAACTACTCCTGGATGACCAAGGACGGCGAACTTGAAGTCGGCGGACAAACCTACGACTTTGAAGACACACATATGATTGTTCCCGGCTTTATGATTACAGCCGGCGGTATCTTCACCTATGTTGATCTTGCCATTGGCAAGAACCAGCCATGGCTGACCGATGCGTTCGGAACAGGTCTTGGTGCCGGTCATCTGGATGCCAACGGCGCCCCCATACCGGTAGAAGATCTTGACTGGAACATGCGTTTCAACATCAACATCGGTTATTATTTCTAAAGAACAGCAGTAAAACAAGTATGCGCCTGCAAAAGGCGCATACTTGCGTATTATCGCGTCTGACATACAGATGCGAATAATAATTTTTAACAAAAACAGGAGGAAAGGAATATGCGTATGCTAAACGCTACCTCAAATTGGAAGTCAGGATGGACGGCCATGATTGTCGCTGTAGCAGCGCTGGTCGGTCTGCAGGCCTGCGAACCCGCAGAGCGGGAAGTTGAACTCGGATATGTACAGTGGGATTCCGAGATTGCATCCACACATGTCGTAGCTTCCGTAATTCAGGATGAGCTCGGACATGATGTCAACCTTACGGCCGTTGATGCCGGCCCGATGTTTACCGGAATGGCCAGAGGTGATTTCGATGCTATCGTAGCTGCATGGCTGCCGGGTACACATGAAGCCTACATGGCAGAAATAGAAGATGACGTTCTGAATCTTGGTCCGAATCTTGAAGGGGCCAAAATCGGATGGGTTGTACCTGATTATATACCCGTCAACAGCATTGATGAGCTCAATGACTATGTTGATGAATTCGGCGGCGAGATTACCGGAATTGATCCCGGTGCCGGTCTGATGGCAGCAAGCGAAGATGCGATCGAAGAGTACGAGCTCAATTTCGACCTGGTATCCGGTTCTGATGCAGCTATGACAGCGGCACTGGACCGTGCCATCCAGCGGGAAGAGTGGATTGTTGTAACCGGCTGGACTCCTCACTGGAAGTTTGCCGCTCATGATCTCAAATATCTCGAGGATCCGCTGAATGTGTTCGGTGATGCCGAGCATATTGCTACCCTTGTAACCCCTGATCTGGAAGAAAGATTGCCGGACGTGTATGCGTTTCTTGATAATTTCTACTGGACACCGGAGGAAATGGGCGAAGTAATGGTCTATATCGAAGAAGGTATGGAGCCATATGATGCCGCCCGTCAGTGGATATCCGAAAACCAGGACAGAGTTCAGGAATGGCTTGGCAACTAAGTCATAAACCCTCTTAAAAAAAATGGTGCATCGATCCTGATGCACCATTTTTTGTTTAAGGGCACATGATGTAATCAGGTAAATCTCAGAATAGTTAAATCAATTCGCTTAAGCGGGTTTTATATGAGTGATATAATTACGGTTAATAATCTTTACAAGATATTTGGTGAAAATCCAAAGAAGGCAATTGAAGCTCTTGAGGAGGGGAAGACAAAAGATGAAATTCTGCAGGAGCTGAAGCAGGTTGTCGGTGTTCAGAAAATCAATTTTTCGGTCAGAGAAGGTGAAACGTTTGTCCTGATGGGGCTGTCAGGGAGCGGCAAGTCGACATTGCAGCGTCTGATCAACCGGCTTCATGAACCGACAAGCGGTGAAATCATTATCAACGGAACCGATATTGTCAAACTCAATCAAAAAGAACTTCGTGAATTCCGGAGAAACACTTTTTGCGGAATGGTCTTCCAGAATTTTGCCATTCTTCCGCACCGGACTGTTCTCGGAAATGTTGAGTTCGGACTTGAACTGCAGGGTGTTGATAAGGAGGTCCGGCAGGAAAAAGCCCGGAAAATGATCGAACAGGTGGGGCTGAAAGGGAATGAGGACAGTTATCCGTCCCAATTGTCGGGCGGTATGCAGCAGCGTGTAGGGCTTGCCCGCGGTCTGGCAGTAGATGCTCCCATTCTGCTAATGGATGAGGCTTTCAGTGCACTTGATCCGCTGATTCGCCGTCAGATGCAGGACGAGCTGATCGAGCTTCAATCCACCATGAAGAAAACCATTCTCTTCGTGACGCACGACCTGGATGAAGCGTTCCGTATTGGTGACCGGATTGCCATCATGAAAGATGGTGAAATTGTACAAATCGGTTCGGCAGAGGAAATTATATCCAGACCTTCAAACGACTATGTCAAAGCATTCGTTGAAGACATGGATCGTGCCGCTGTGCTTACAGCCGGAACGATAATGCAGCCGGCAAAGGAAATTGCATTCACCGGTGACGGCCCGAGGACAATACTCCGGAAAATGAAAAGGAACGGCTTGTCGGGAATATTCATGATCGATTCCAAGCGTGATCTGAAAGGGTACATTCTTGCCGATGAGCTGGCCGAGAATCTGAAAAAACATCAGAAGGAAGATGATGTTCCCTTCGACAAGTCACTTCTGCGTGAGGCAAGCAAAGTTGATCAAGACGAAGCCCTGAGTGATGTCATCAATGCCTATCATGATAGTGAATACGGTCCGATCGCCGTTGTTGACGACAAAAACAGATTAAGGGGCGTCATTGTCCGAGGGGCTATCATTGCTGCCTTGTCCCAGGATCCCGAGGCAATTGATGAGGGTAAAATAAATACGGGTTCCCCGGAATCACTGGGAACGGACAATACAGGCGAACAAGACAATAAGTCCTGACATCGCTATTTCAGAACAGAAATTTTAACGAGTTGATATTTCATTTATGCTACCTTTCCGAGTACCGTTAAGAGACTGGGTGTCTGATGCTGTCGATTATCTGGTCAGAGAATATGCCATTATTTTCGACTCTTTCAGTGCCTTTGTCTTTTTTATTGTTAATAATCTCAAAGACGGGCTGATGGCCGTTCATCCAGCAGTCCTGATTGTTGCCATAGCCGCTTTAACGTGGTATATGGCAGGGTGGAGGGTGTCGCTGTTTGCCGCTCTCGGTCTGCTGCTGTCAGAAAATATCGGACTGTGGAGAGCTTTTATTGAAACCCTGTCACTTGTAATAACAGCTGAATTGCTGGTTATGGCAGTAGGTCTGCCACTGGGTGTACTTGCAGCAAGAAAAGACAAATTTGATTACTTCATAAGACCTGTTCTTGACTTCATGCAGACCATGCCGGCTTTTGTCTACCTGATACCTGCCGTTATGTTTTTCGGTCTTGGTCTGGTACCGGGTGTCGTGGCAACATTTGTATTTGCCCTGCCTCCGCTGATCAGGCTTACCAATCTGGGAATCCGCCAGGTGCCCAAAGAACTGACAGAGGCAGCCGATGCTTTTGGCGCTACAGGCTGGCAAAAGCTTTTCAAAGTACAAATTCCCGTTGCGACTCCGACCATCATGGCAGGGGTCAACCAGTCGATCATGCTCGGACTGTCCATGGTTGTTATTGCTGCAATGATTGGTGCCGGCGGACTTGGTGCTGACGTGCTCCGCGGAATTCAGCGACTGCAGGTTGGTCAGGGATTCGAGGCCGGTCTTGTGGTGGTAATTCTTGCCATTATACTGGACAGAATCACTGCCGGGTTTGGTCAGAAAAACAAATAGACGCAGTAATGGCATCTCTGTTGCCTTAATTGGAGGCAGGCCTGTTCAGAAGCTGCTGTTTTTACAGCATTCATTTTGGCAATACTGCTGAAATTTACTATGTTCACAAAGTCGATGTGGTGGGCCGGCTTCATTGAAGAGGCCCGAAAGAAAACTACTTGACCGAAGGCCGGGCAAGGCCGCGATTAAGATTAAGTTGAGTGTCCTGAAATCCGGTATAATTACCGGCTTTCTGAATATGAACGAACAATGGAGGTTTAATGTCCCTACACAAAAAGCTGAATCTGGAGGTCAATCCATATAACTTTTTTATCTCGATTGTTATAATCATTTTGTTTGTTTTTTTGGGCGCAGCTTTTCCAGATAGAACAAATGTAGTGTTTGGCTATATCCAGGAATTTATTGTAGATCAGTTCGGATGGCTTTACATCCTTTCTGTGTCCATTTTTCTTATATTTGTAATTTACTTGTTCTTTAGTCGGTTTGGGAAGATCAAGTTGGGTCCTGATGACTCCGAACCTGATTACAGCTATGCATCCTGGTTTACGATGCTTTTCAGTGCCGGTATGGGTATCGGATTGGTATTCTTCAGCGTTGCCGAACCCATGTTTCATTACCTGGCACCTCCTACTATAGGTGGTGAGTCTTTGGAGGCTGCTCGTGAAGCAATGCGACTCACTTTTTTCCACTGGGGCTTTCACCCGTGGGCTATCTACATCATAGTCGGAATGTCCCTGGCTTATTTTCATTTCAGAAAAGGACTCCCGCTTTCCATCCGTTCGGCATTCTATCCGCTACTCGGCGATAAAATCTATGGCTGGAGAGGTAATACCATTGATATTCTGGCAATTTTCGGAACCATGTTCGGAGTGGCGACTTCGCTGGGGCTCGGTGTAATGCAGGTTAATGCTGGACTTGAATATCTGTTCGGCGTTGAGGTGTCAACTACCATTCAGATATTGTTAATTGCTGGAATTACAGCTATTGCAACCATCTCCGTAGTGCTTGGACTGGATAAAGGTATCCGAAGACTGAGTAACTTCAATATGAGTGTAGCTGTCGGATTGATTATTTTTGTTTTCATACTCGGTCCTACGGTATACCTGCTGAATGCCACTGTTGAAAATACCGGTTATTATCTCCAGAATCTTGTTCAATCCAGTTTTTGGCTGGGAACATTTGACGGAGAGGCTGTAGATGGCTGGCTTGCCGGATGGACACTTTTCTACTGGGGATGGTGGATTGCATGGTCACCATTTGTTGGTATGTTTATCGCCCGAATCTCAAGAGGCCGAAGTATTCAGGAGTTTGTCGGTGGCGTACTGCTTGTACCGACTGCGTTTACATTTATCTGGCTGACGGTATTCGGCAACACGGCCCTTAATATGGAAATATTAGGAGATGCTGGAATTTCCGGCCTTGATACCGAACAGATGTTGTTTGCGATGCTGGATGGCCTCCCGCTTGCAACGATCACTTCTATTGCAGCTACCCTGGTGATCATTACATTTTTTGTGACCTCATCTGATTCCGGTTCACTTGTTATTGACATGCTTGCTTCCGGTGGAAATCCGAATCCTCCTGTGGGGCAGCGAGTGTTCTGGGCACTTTCCGAGGGTGCAGTAGCAGCTGTACTGTTGCTTGCCGGCGGACTTGGCGGATTGCAGACAGCAGCTATTACCACCGGACTTCCGTTTACCATTATTCTTTTGTTGATGTGTTACAGTCTTTACAAGGGCCTTAGCACAGAAGGAACGGAACGGCTTGTACGGCGCAAAACATTCAAAGCCAAGTCGAAAAAGCCGCAGGATTCCGGGGATATCGACAGTGGATCTCAGTAAGCGTAGTATCCAATCGCAATTTAAACGGGAGTTTCAATGAGTAATTGGAAAAAAACTCTGAAAGAGATTTTTGATGAGGATGTACTGAAGAAGAAAAGAAGAGAAGCAGAATCGAAAGGCAAAATTCGTGTCAAAAAATTTATTGCCGATGTGGTAGAGCCTGCTTTTGAGGAAATAGCCAATGAACTCCAGGAATATGATCGTGATATTGATGTGGAGACAGAAGCAATGTCTGCCACTATCCGCGTATTCCATGAAGGATCGGAAGAGTTCTATTTTTCCATCAGGTCACGGCCGTACCGTCAGAAAGAGTTCTCTTTCCCGGTGTTGCCGCTGAAAGATGAAAAAGGCGATCAGTACCGCGCCGAAGTCTTCCTGAAAGACGGACCGCTTTACCACGATGTGACCAACTACACAAAAGAACAAATTATCGAGGAATTCCTGCATGAGTACAAGCGCCATATGCAGTGGAATCTTTGATCTGCATCGTTCCCTGACGGATACCATTTGTCAGGTCATTGTGTAAATATGTAGTCATTATGCCGCTCTGAATAACTCAGGGCGGCATTTTTTTTAATCTCATAATTTGTATATGACATGGTTTGATGATACTTTCTTCATGCAGTTTTTTTGGGCTTCCGGGTTATCATAAACCATTTTTTTAATACAAAACCCCTCTTGTCAGCATGATTCGATCTGTTTTCCGCTATATTCGGCAGCGGCTTCCGGGCAGGGAAGAGCTTTCGGATCCGGCCAGACTGACCCGACAGTCCCTTGCATTGCTCCGGCGGGAATATCAGGGCCGGCCGCTACTGGAAAAGCATGCGGACACAAATCCGATCAAGCAGTTTGAAACATGGTTCAGGGAAGCAACAAACGTAATTAAGGACGATCCCAATGCCATGATACTGTCAACCGTTGATCAGGACAACCGTCCGTCATCGCGGACGGTACTGCTGAAGGACTTTGATGAAACCGGGTTCGTGTTCTATACAAATTATGACAGCAGGAAAGGCAGGCATATTGCTGCCAATCAGTACGTATCCCTGATATTTTACTGGCCGGATCTGATGCGGCAGGTGTGCATTGAGGGTGTGGCCGGTAAAGTGCCTGACAGCCAGTCGGATGCCTATTTCAATTCCCGTCCTGCGGGAAGCCGCCTCAGTGCCGCAGCGTCACCGCAAAGCGATGTGATCGAATCACGGGGGGACCTGGAGAGAAAAGTAAAAGAACTGGAAGAGAAATATCCTGCTGTTGACAAAATACCAAGACCGGCTAACTGGGGCGGGTACAAGGTCAGTCCCCATCGCATCGAATTCTGGCAGGGCAGGGTTAACCGTTTGCATGACCGGTTGTGCTATACGCGGGACCGGTCCGGCTCATCGGATGAATCAGAATGGGTCCGGTCACGTCTGGCTCCGTAGCGATACATCACTATTGCGTATCACAATTGCACGCCTGCACTGTCTTTATCCCAGCTTCTGAAAATGTGCGAAGTTATTTGCTCTGAGACGCATCATTCCGGCCTCACAGACAATGTGTCAGCTGTCATCGCCTTCGTAAATACAGCCGGTAGTGCATGTTTCCATCACTTCCACGCGGGTCAGTTCCGGCAGCAGTGGTTTCGTCTTGTTCCAGATCCACCGGGCAAGATTTTCGCTGGTCGGATTTTCCAGTCCCTCAATATCATTCAATACATAATGATCAAGCTGTTTGTATACCGGCGTAAATGATTTTTTGATATCGGCAAAGTCTTTGATCCAGCCGATTGCCGGATCTATCGGTCCACCGATATACAGTTTGATTCGGTATGAATGGCCGTGCATGCGCCGGCATTTATGGTCTTCAGGCAGGTTGGGCAGATAATGCGCGGCCTCAAATTGAAATTCTTTATATATCTCCATATCAGTTTGATTTGATTCAGCACAAAAGATACGGAAACGCAAATCAGCAATAAAATTTCAATGAAAAACCTTTTACCGCTTTTTCAACCTGTCCTTGAGCAGTTCTGCAGCAATGCGGGCAAAATCAAATTCGGTGACGATGCCCACGAGCTTGCCGCCTTCAACAACCGGCAGACTGGATATATCATTGTTCTGCATCAGTTCAATGGCTTCCACAGAAGGGGTGTCCGGTGACACCGTCACAATCTCGCGGTCCATGATATCACTAACGGAGACATTGGTGTGATCCAGCTGCTTGGCGATAATATTGTTGAGTGTGCTGATCATGGAACGGTAGGTAACCATTCCGACGAGAAAATGCTGATCATTCTCAACCGGAATATGTTTGATTCGCTGCCATTCCATCACATTGGCCGCCAGATCGATGATGTCGTCTTCCTGCAGGGTGTAAATGTCCGTGGTCATGAACTGCCCTACTTTGGCAAACGCCTTTTCCCAGCGGTTTTTCCGGTGAACTTTAGCCTTGGGCCATTGATGGACCGGTTTGCCGGATTTTTGATTTTTCAAAGTGGAATCGGCAATGGCGGTCAGCTTTTCGTACGGACTCCAGATGTCATCAAGGTTATGGAAGGAATCAAGCTGCCAGATTGCACCATTCTGACCTTTGCGGGTTCGTTCCTGTATAACCCCCAGATAGTGCTCAGTATCCTCGCTGTCAATATCGTGAAGTCTAAGCCCTTCCCTTGCCAGGGGGATAAGCTCGTTCATGATAAGATCCTGGGTAGGATAGCTGTTGCCATCAAGCCATTTAATCTGTGACAGCAGGCCGCGACGGGCAGTGCTCAGGAAGTTGGATTCCACTTCCTTGAATGGTATCAGTTTTGTGATGTCGTCATATTGTGACGATACGCCTGCCATAAGTCCGAGCCAGAACGCCGCATTGGCCACTTCGTCAACAACAGAGGGCCCCGATGGCAGCACCCGGTTTTCGATTCTGAGGTGAGGTTTGCCGTCGGTGATGCCGTAACAGGGCCGGTTCCAGCGGTAAATCGTGCCGTTGAAGAGCTGGAGCGCCTCAAGTTTGGGAATGCGTCCGCTGTCAAGCGCTTCAAAAGGATCTTCGATATCATCGATTGCAAACAGGACCCGAAAACGCGCGATGTCTTCCTGAAATATCTCCATGACGGACTCTTCGATCCAGCGCGAACCAAACTGAACCCGGGGCTTTCTTTCATTTACAAAGTCCTGGGCTTTCCGGTTGTCAATCGACTGCTGGAAAACGGCGATGCGTGTTTCATGAAGAAGCTGTTTCCCGAACAGAAACGGTGAGTTGGCGGCGGCACCAAGTACAGGGGCAGCCACCAGCTGGGCAATGTTGTACAGACGGGCAAAATCCTCCTGGGACACCTGAAAGTGAATCTGAAAACTGGTGTTGCAGGATTCCATCATCACCGAATCGTGCTTTACATGAAGTTCATCGGCACCTTTTATTTTCAGCTCATGCTCCTCGCCCCGCACCCTTGTAAGCGCATCATTAAGCATGTAGTATCGCTCCTTCGGGGTGATGTTTTCCATTCCGAGATCCGACTTGCGGATTGTCGAAAGAGAGCCCATCAAAATGATATCCCCTTCATGCTTTTCAGCTACCTGCCGGGCTTTGCCGATCAGTTTGTTCAGCTCCTGTTCGAGATTCCGGAGGCATTTGCCGCCAAAGGACAGAGGATCGAGGTTGAACTCAAGATTGAACCGGGCAAGTTCATATGCAAAATGCGGATCATCCAGCTCCTCAATAAGTTTGGTGTTCAGAGAATAGGGGCGGCTGGCCCGGTCAATGATGAAAAGTTCCTGCTCGGCACCGATTCGTTTGGTGTCGCGTTCGAACATATCGTCGGCAAGCATCTGTTCCAGCGCTTTTGTGTCCCGGATCAGGTATTTTGTAAAAGCACGCAGCTTTTCAGGATGCCGGGCGGAGGATGGATGTTCCATGGTCGTGAGCCGGTTACAGGAGTCGTGGGTATCGGATTAACCGATAATTGGGGAACGTGTGATTACCGCTCGACATGTTCTTTGCCAATGGGCTTGTCCATTCGCGGATTTATACTGAATACAGCCGTTTTTACCAGCCTCAGAACATTTGCTGCTGTACTGCCAAGCCGCAGATATTTGAGCCCGGTATGACCCAGAGTGGACATTACCACCATGCTGTATTTTTTCTGGTTCGTCAGATGGACTATTGCTTCGTGAATGGAGGATTTCACAGGCAGCACTTCCGCGGTTACATTTTTGCGGATTTCTTTCAAATGTTCATCCACCCACTCATTCAGTTTTTGCTGAAGGCTTTCTATCTGATCGTCAAACGTACTGACTTTACTGAACTGGGACAGGTTTACAAGATGCACCAGGTGAACTTTGGCATGGGTGGCGGCGACCAAATCCCGGGTGTAATCAAATGCGAGAAGCGAGTGATCAGAAAAGTCCGTGGTCAGCAGAATATCGCTGAGCGGTTTGATTTTGGAGTCTTTCTCAACCAGCAGGACCGGGGCTTTGCTGAATCTTACCACACGTTCAGTCACAGAACCGAGAAAGAGCCGGGAAAAGCCGGATTTGCCGTGCGATGTCATGACGATCAGGTCAGCATCCTCCGATTCCTCCATGATGATTTCCCACGGTTTTCCTTTACGGACGACAACCGGTTCCAGGTTGTCTTCATCGACATAAGCTGAGACTTTTTTCTCCAGCTCGGCTTCAAGTTCTTCAATCTTTTTGGGAGGCGTAGGCGGTACAGGAAAGCTTGCACCATCTTTTTCCGGCGGATACACATACAGTGGAAGTACCATGCCGTCCAGTATGTCAGCGAGATAATTGGCTGATTCAAAAGCGACAAGACTTAAATCGGAAAGGTCGGTCGGAACAAGGATGCGTGGATTTTCCATGTCGGCAAGATTGATGTGAATAAGTTAATGTCCGACGAAAATAACAGAGAAATTGACAGAAGTCCAGTCACATCTGTCGGTATTTACACTGTTTTTGAGTATCTGCCCTTTTTTTCGGATGATGCATAATAGGCATCAAATGCAGTGGCTATGTTTCTGAGGAACATCCGCCCGGTATCTGTGACCTTCAGCCCGTCCTCATGCAGAATAACCAGTCCGTCATCTGCCATTTCCTGCAACCTGTCGAAATTATCAGAAAAACGGGATTTCGCGTCAATATCCCATTCAGTGCTTATCTCCGAAAAATCGAGCTCCAGATTGCACATGAGCTTCATGATGGTTTTCCGGCGAATACGGTCGTCTTCTGTCAGGTAGTACTCTTTGAAGTAGGGCATCCGGCTGCCGGAAATCCGCTCGTAATAGGTATCGAGCTCCTTTACGGACTGCAGGTAACCGTCACCGATTTGTGATATGGATGACATCCCGAAACCATAGATGTCCGTGTCCGGACGGGTACTGTATCCCTGGAAATTTCGCTGCAGAGTACCGTTATGTCGTGCCACCGACAATTCGTCGTCGTTTTTTGCGAAATGGTCCATGCCGATGTACTCATATCCGGAGCGGGTTAAATTGGCGATTGTCATTTCCAGCATGGAAAACTTCTCGTAGGAATCCGGCATCGGGTACTTGTCGAGCAATTTCTGGGCCGGCATCATCCAGGGGACGTGGGCATAGTGGAAGATGGCAAAACGGTCGGGATCCAGAGTTTTAACAGCTTCAAGCGTTTCTTCAAAGCTTTTTTTGTTTTGAAGCGGCAGCCCGTAAATCAGATCCACATTGATGTTGTGGATTCCGGCTTGACGCAGCCAGCGGGTAACCCGTTCATTTATCTCCATGGGCTGTATGCGGTTAATCGCTTTCTGCACCTCGTGCCGGACGTCCTGGATGCCGATCGAGGCCCGGTTGCAGCCAATTTCGGCCAGAGCCTGAGCATGATCTTCGGTGAGTCGCCTGGGATCGATTTCAACGGCAAGCTCCATGTCATTGCTGAAATGAAAATGTTCACGAAGCTGTTTTCCCACCGTACGCAGCTCATCCGGACTAAGAAATGTTGGTGTACCGCCCCCGAAATGAAGCTGAACTACCTTGTTTTCAGGGTGGAGTTGTTGCGAAAGTGAGCGTATTTCCGAAAAAAGGTGATCCAGGTAAACGCTGCTGTCACCTTCCTGACGTGTAATCACCCTCGTGCAGCCGCAATACCAGCATAATGAAGCACAAAATGGAATATGTATATAGATGGAGACCGGACCGGGCCGAAGGTTACGCTCTTTTATCAAAGCAGTTGCATCCGAAACATCCTCCATTTCCCTGAAATGCAGAGCCGATGGATAAGAGGTATAGCGCGGTGCCTGCCTGCTGTATTTGTCGACCAGATATGTGGTATTGTGCATGGTAAAGAAATAAAACTGAAATTTTGTGCAGGGTATCCCGGGGGGGGTGTAATACACAGGTTATCTGTCCGGAAATGAAGCTAACGTTTGAAAATACAAGTAATTTTATTCATCATTACTTTATATAGGCAGACGAAATTTGCCGGAGTATCGTTCATTACATGTAAACCGAACCGGAATCTTAAACATTGAATATTGCCCTTGATAACCAAATTGGAACCGCTTTTCAGTTTCAGGGAAGCGTTACCAAAAAAAATCGGTACCTTCTTTTCAAATTTTGTATTTTGAGCCTTATAATGTCCGGCATTACAAGGATTGTATCTGAACAGAAAATTAAAGGTCTTTTTTGGTTTAGAGACTGGGAGTTTAAATCATGAGTATTTTAGAGAACAAGAAACCAAATGTAAATCTGCACAAGTATTACATGATCAACCTGCAGATTGGATTTATTGTGACGCTGATCATACTGATCGCCTTATTCCGAATAGATCTCCAGCCGGGAAGTGAGTTTGAGATTCAGGAAGAAGAGCAGGAGATCATTGAAATGGAGGAGATTATCCAGACTGAGCAAGAGACAACCCCTCCGCCTCCGCCCCGGCCGCCGTCACCGGAACCCGTACCTGATGACGAGATCGTTGAAGACCAGTTTTATGATCTTGATACCGAAGTAGATCTTGATGCACCAATGGATATGCCTCCACCGCCTCCGCCGGAGGATGATGAGGAAGAAGAAGAGCCGGAAGTGTTCACGATTGTTGAGGACATGCCGGAACTGAAAGGAGGAATGCAGGCAATTTATGACAATCTTGAATATCCCGAGATTGCCCGGCAGGCCGGTATTGAAGGACGTGTCGTTGTTCAGTTTATCATTGATGAAGAAGGACAGGTTGTGGATCCGCAGGTAGTACGCGGTATTGGTGGTGGTTGTGATGAGGCAGCTGTTGAAGCGGTCAAGCAGGTTGAGTTTACACCGGGACGCCAGAGAGGCCGTCCGGTTCGTGTCCGCTACTCGCTGCCAATTACATTCCGCCTGTCTCAGTAATACACTTACAAGCATACGTTCCGGCGAAATGTCGGACAGGTAATTTAGAAAAGGCGTGACATTTCGTTCTGAAGTGTTGCGCCTTTTTTGTTTGGTGCGCCCGGCAGGGCGCATTTTCAGACGACATCATACTGATGATTTTACTTCAGTTTCATAGCTGAAAAAAAAGGAACTTTTTTACTTGACATATAGTTATTTATATATGTATATTATCTATCGAATGAAGACCAGTCAATTAAACATGTCAATTATCAATCAAAATCGATCCTGTTATGCTTGAGTTGTTAACACAACCGTGGCCCTGGTATGTGGCCGGACCCATTATCGGTCTGATCATACCGCTTCTTCTGTTTTTCGGAAACAAACAATTCGGAATTTCATCCAGCCTTCGACATGCCTGCGCTGCATGCGCACCGGGTAATGTTTCCTTTTTCAATTATGACTGGAAATCCCAGGGCATGTGGAACCTGGTGTTTGTACTGGGTGTATTTATCGGCGGTTTCCTTGGCGGATACGTTTTCCAGAATCCCGAGCCGATAGCCTTGTCAGCCGCCACAATCGCGGATCTTCAGGCGTTTGGCCTTACTGATTTTTCCGGTTTTGTGCCTTCTGAGCTCTTTTCCTGGAGTAATCTTGGAACATTGCAGGGAGTAATAGTGCTGGTCATAGGCGGCTTTTTGGTCGGATTTGGTGCCCGGTATGCCGGCGGGTGCACTTCAGGTCATGCTATCAGCGGAATTTCCAATCTGCAGCTGGCTTCGTTAATAGCTGTCATTGGATTCTTTGTCGGCGGCCTTGTCGTAACGCATGTCATTTATCCGCTGATTTTCTGATCAGTTAACCGGGAAATTCGAACTTAATCCAAAAACAAGACTCATCATGAATTACATCAAATATCTTCTCATTGGCACACTCTTTGGCTTTGTCCTGACAAAAGCCGAGGTGATTTCCTGGTTTCGGATCCAGGAGATGTTTCGTTTTCAGGATTTCCACATGTACGGTGTGATCGGCACCGCCATCATTGTGGGAATGATTTCCATCCAGATAATCAAGCGGTTTAACTTGAAGGATACCGAGGGCAATCCCATATCCATTCCACCCAAGGATGCTTCACAGAAGAAGAGGTATATCATAGGCGGAACACTGTTCGGATTCGGCTGGGCACTGACCGGAGCATGCCCCGGCCCGCTGTTTGCCCTGCTTGGGAGCGGGATAACCATCTTCATCATACCGATACTTGCGGCACTTGCCGGAACCTATGCATACGGCGTATTCCGTGAAAGTCTCCCGCACTGACGGTTCTCACGTCCCGCAGCGCTGCTCCGGAAAAGCAGCACACAATCGTGACAAAAAGATTACAGAGTTTTTTAAAACAACAACCACAAAAAAGGAGAATCACTATGTTTTTCCGTCAAATCTTTGAACCCAAACTTGCACAGTATGCTTACATGATCGGCTGCCAGAAAACAGGCGAAGCTGTTGTGATTGACCCTATGCGTGATGTTCAGCAGTACTACGACATCGCAGAGCAGGAGAAGCTTGAAATCACGGCTGCTGCCGATACGCACATTCATGCCGACTATATATCCGGACTTCGTGAATTTGCTGAGCGTGGTGTCAAGGTTTATGCTTCCGATGAAGGCGATTCAGACTGGAAGTACGAATGGCTGATCGGCAGCAATTACAACTATGAGCTGATGAAAGACGGCTTTACTTTCATGGTCGGAAATATCGAGATCAAAGCCATTCACACTCCGGGTCACACGCCGGAACATCTCATTTTTGCCGTAACGGACAAGGGTGGCGGTGCTGATCAGCCGATGGGCATTGCAACCGGTGACTTTGTCTTTGTCGGTGATGTGGGCAGACCGGATCTGCTTGAATCTGCCGCCGGCATGAAAGATGTCATGAAGCCTTCAGCCCAGACCCTTTACAAGTCACTTGAGAAGTTCAAGTCGATGCCCGAATACATGCAGGTCTGGCCGGGACATGGAGCCGGAAGTGCCTGCGGAAAAGCACTCGGTGCCGTTCCCAAAAGTACCGTCGGATACGAAATGAACTTCAACGCGTCACTGAAAGAGGCGACATCTGAGGAAAATTTTGTCAATTTCATCCTTGAGGGTCAGCCTGAGCCGCCGCTGTACTTTGCCCGCATGAAGCGTGACAATAAAATGGGTCCGAAAGTACTCAGAGGGCTTCCGATACCCGGCAAAACAGAAACCTCAAAACTTGCTGAATTTGAGGATAACAAAAAAGTGGCGCTTATTGACACCAGAGGGCGTGAAGCATTCATGAACGGACACCTTAAAGGTGCCATATTCTCACCTCTCGACAAACAGTTCAATACTACGGCAGGATCGTTTGTTGAAGAGGATCAGCCGGTCTTTCTGGTCATTGATGAGGAGAATCTGGAGGATGCGGTCAGAGATCTTGTAAATGTCGGCCTGGACGATATAAGAGGATTCATCCCGGTTGATGAATACGAGAAATGGCTGGCAGACAATAACGCGGCCGTATCCATACCGCATCTGTTCGTTGAAAAAGACGGCGACAAAATGCTTGGTGACGATGCCTATGTTCTGGATGTGCGAAAGGCGTCTGAATTTGCCGAAGGCCACATCGAAGGAGCAAAAAACATCCCGCATACGCGCCTTCTGGAGCGTATTGACGAGGTGCAGCCAAACGGCAAAACCGTTTACGTGCACTGCTCCGGTGGCGGACGTTCGGCGGTTGCCTCCTCACTGGTTCAGCGTTACGGCCATGATGTAGCCTACGTTGATGGTGAGTTCGACAAATGGTTCAACGAAAAAGAAGGCGTTGCCGGCTGATAAGCCGCGCTGAATGAAAAAAAGGGCTCGGGGCGATGGATCCCGCGCCCTTTTTTTTAAACATGTACAGCTGTGAAAAACTTTTTACCCATACTATCCTGGCTTCCCCGATACAATAAAGATTGGTTTAAAGGGGATTTGTCCGCGGGCCTTACGGTCGGCGTTATGCTGATTCCCCAGGCTATGGCCTATGCGCTGATAGCCGGCATGCCACCGGTATACGGCTTGTATGCGGCATTGATCCCTCTGCTGATCTATGGTCTCATGGGAACATCCCGTCAGCTGGGTGTCGGTCCTGTTGCGGTTGTTTCCCTTCTTATTGCTGCAGGTGTCAGTGACCTTGCCGAGCCCGGCAGCAGTGAATATGTGCAGCTGGCGATTATGCTGGCTTTTATGGTAGGGGTAATCCAGCTGCTTATGGGCCTGCTGCGGATGGGATTTCTTGTAAACTTCCTGTCCCATCCGGTTATTACGGGATTTACAGCCGCAGCTGCACTGATCATCGCATTCAGTCAGCTTCCCCATTTGATCGGTATCCCTGTTGAAAGATCAGGTCAGGTCCATGAAGTCCTGTTTCAGCTTATTGAAAACAGTGACAAGATGCATTACGGTACGGCACTACTTGGTATTGCTGCTGTAACCCTGATCTATCTGATTTCATGGTGGAACAAGCGCATACCAGCGGCACTGCTGGTTGTTGCTGCTGGTATTGTTCTTCTTGCCCTCACCGGCTGGGATGACAGGGGCATCCGCATCATCGGAGATGTACCCTCCGGTCTGCCATCCGCTATTGTTCCGGTAATTGGCTTTGATGAGGCCTACCGGCTGATTCCCATAGCCGTTGCCATTTCACTTGTAGGATTTATGGAATCCATTGCTATTGCAAAATCCATTCAGGCCAGGCATGGTGACTACAAGCTGGATGCCAATCAGGAGCTGGTTGCCCTCGGATCCGCCAACCTCGGCGGTTCTCTGTTTCAGGCATTTCCGGTAACCGGCGGATTTTCAAGATCGGCGGTCAATGACAAAGCCGGAGCCAAAACAGGGATGGCGAGTATCATAAGCGCACTGCTTATCGGACTCACACTGCTTTTCCTGACACCCCTGTTCTATTACCTTCCGAATGCCGTTCTGGCGGCTATCATCATCACAGCGGTTATCGGGCTGATCAATGTCAGGGAAATACGGTTTCTCTGGAAAACCAAGAAAGAAGACTTCGCTATGATGGCCATAACGTTTGCCGTAACGCTGTTTCTTGGCATCGAGGAAGGAATACTTACGGGTGTGGTCGCATCGCTCGGTGTGGTGGTTTATCACAGCAGCAAGCCGCATGTCGCCAGATTGGGACGTTTGCCTGAAACCAGAGTCTACCGCAATCTTGACCGGTTTGAGGATGCCGGGGAAAGAGATGATGTGCTTGTTATCAGGTACGATGCGCCGCTTTTTTACGCCAATGCCAATCACTTCAGCGATTCGGTACGAAAGCTGACAGAGGAAAAAGGGACAGATGTCCGACTCGTTGTAATTGATGCTTCCGGAATTAATTCAATCGATACCACAGGTATTCATGCGCTTGCCGGGATTGAGAAGGAGCTGGCTCGGAAAAACATCCAGCTCAGGCTGGCAGCGGTGCACGGACCGGTTCGCGACCTGCTTGTGGAAAGCAGTTTTTTCAGAAAACGGGATGATCAGCGGCTGTCACATATGGATGTGCACGATGCTGTTGAATCATTTGACAAATAGAAAGAAAAGGTATCAGCATGACAGAATTCTGGGATCAGCGATATGACAGTAGTGAATATGTCTATGGCGAGGAACCAAACCGTTTCTTCGCAGACAGAATAACCCGGTTATTTAATGAGGGAAGCGGGCCATCAGACCATTCTGAAGCAGATAAGGCTTTCAGGCTTCTCCTTCCTATGGAGGGAGAAGGAAGAAATGCTGTATTTGCAGCAAATCAGGGCTGGATTGTAGATGCCTTCGACCAGAGCAAGGTAGCACAAAAGAAAGCTTCCGGCCTGGCTGCTGCATCCGGTGTCACTGTTAATTATGATATCAGGGACGTCACTTCCGCGGATCTGCCGGACGACCGGTATGATGCTGCCGGTCTGATCTACGCCCACATTCCGCCGCAGTACAGGCAAAAGGTACACAGGCATATTATCAATGCCCTGAAGCCGGAAGGACTGGTGATCATCGAAGCATTTCATGTTTCTCAGCTCGGCAATGCATCAGGCGGCCCGCAAAGTGCTGACATGCTCTACACAGCAGATATCCTGAAATCTGATTTTCAGGATTGTGATGTCCTGGAACTCGACGAAACCGAAACCGTACTTGAAGAGGGGCCGGGACACAGCGGGCCGGCTAATATCGTCCGGGCTGTATTCAGAAAGAGAACATAGCCGGGATACGCGGCGATTTTGACTTGTAATGAAATATCTATATATTTCATATATATTATATGTAGATAACTTGATATTTATTTTTGATTCGAGGTAAAGCAGATGATTGATGCAAAAGCAGGAGCACACAAACTGGAGCATTGTGCTTCAGTGCTGAAGGCAATAGCCCATCCGGTTAGGATAGCCATCATTGAATTACTGGAAGAGCACGGAACACTTTCTGTATCCGAGATCCATGAGAAGCTGGAGGTTGAGCAGGCAGTAGCATCGCATCATCTTGGAATTCTCAAAAACAAGGGCGTGCTGCTTTCCTATCGCGATGGCAAAAATATGAGATATGAGCTGAAACATCGCCAGATCACAAAAATAATTGAGATCATGGAGCGGTGCAGCACGGTTTGACAGATTATTTCAGGCAGATCTATGGATCTTTTCGATGCATCTTCACCGGGCGGGCAAAGCGGAAGGCAGGGACACAATCAGCCGCTGGCAACCAGAATGCGCCCGGTATCCATAACAGAGTTTGCCGGACAGAAACATCTGACCGGTGAGGGTAAACTGCTGCGCCGCATGATAGAGAGCGGGCGTATCGGATCCATGATTTTTTACGGTCCGCCCAGTTGCGGCAAAACGACCCTTGCCCATGTGATTTCCCGTGAGGTTGATGCGGATTTCGTTACGCTCAATGCGGTACTTGATGGTGTAAAGGAGTTCCGGAATGTGGTGGCCAAAGCTGACGAGCAGCGCAAGCTGTATCACAGAAAAACGGTATTGTTTGTCGATGAGATCCACAGATGGAACAAGGCCCAGCAGGATGCCCTTCTTCCTCACATTGAGTCCGGTCTCATTACGCTCATCGGGGCGACGACCCTCAATCCGTTTTATTCACTTGTGGGACCGCTTCTTTCACGGTGTCAGCTTTTTGAGCTGTTTCCGTTTCAGGCTGAAGATATTAAGCAGCTCATTCACAGGGCACTGGCTGATGAAGAACGGGGCATGAGATCGTGGAATGTGTATGTCACACCGGATGCCGTTGACTACTTCACCGAATACTCGGGAGGAGATATCCGTCACGCCCTCAATGCCCTGGAAATGGCCATACTCACAAGCCGGGAAAACAATGAGGGAAAAAAGGTGGTGGATGAGTCCGTCGCAAAAGAGTCTATCCAGAAGCGCTACATCCGTTATGACCGGACAGGGGACGAGCATTACCATTTTGCATCGGCGATGATCAAATCCCTGCGCGGATCTGATCCGGATGCTTCGCTGTACTGGCTTACGGCGATGATCGAGGGAGGAGAGGATCCCCATTTCGTTTTCAGAAGACTGCTCATTTTCGCATCTGAGGATGTGGGGCTGGCAGATCCCCACGCCCTTTCAGTGGTTAACAGCGCCCACGAGGCATTTCAAAAATGCGGAATGCCTGAAGGCTTCTACTTCCTTTCCCAGGCTTGTCTGCATCTGGCACTGGCACCCAAAAGCAACAGTACCGGCGCCATTTTCGGTGTCGTTCGTGAACACAAGGAAAAGGGGACAAAGCCGGTTCCGGATCACCTGAGGGATAAAACGGCCAATGCAAAAAAAGCCAGGTACCTGGATGCAGAAAATGCCTCCGATAATTATAAATATCCGCACAGTTATCCGGATCACTGGGTAGATCAGCAGTATCTTCCGGATTCACTTACTGATGCCCGGTGGTTTCAGCCTGGTAATCAGGGACTTGAGGCACGCCGGTGGGAGCGGCTCATGGAAATCAAAAAAACGGCTGCATCTGGCAAGAACCGGTCCTCCGGTTGATTGCGTTTTATTTTTTTCCGGAGTGAATGATAGAGCAGGTTTTTCATGTTGTGGGTGGTGAAAGAAAAAAAGCCAGGCATAAGCCGGAGGCTTAACCATACATTATATCAGCATTATGAACAAAATCTGCATTTTGAGCGGAACTGACCGGCCCGGTTCCATGTCATTGAAAGTATCCCGATTCCTGAAGCCTCTGTATGAAAAGCAGGGAGCAGAGGCGGAAGTCGTTAGTCTTGAGGATTTTCCTTTGGAAGAAGCAATTGGCGGCAACTATGGCAAATCGCTCTCTAAGATTGAGGCTTTCAGAAACAAGGTAATTGAAGCTGACGGGATTGTAATGGTCATTCCCGAGTACAATGGGTCATTTCCGGGTATTCTGAAGCTTTTTATTGATTATTTGCCATTTCCGGAAGCATTCAATAAAAAACCGATTGCCTATATCGGGGAAGCTGCAGGAGCATTCGGGGCTATCAGAGCGGTAGAACAATTGCAGATGGTATGCTCCTACCGCAATGCGCACAACTTTCCCGAAAGGGTCTTTCTTCAAAGAGTTAACAAAATCTTTGATGAAGACAAAGGTGTTACTGACGAATTCGTATCTGATCTGCTCGACAGCCAGATTGAGGGATTTGTTCAGTTTGTATCCCGGATTCAGGAAAGAGAATCGGTTTGAAAAACCAGATGTGTAAATGGTTCGGGAAAAAATCCGGGCCGGCTGCAGTAAACCGGAGCATGCGGGGCGTCAGCTGTTTTTGATTTTAAGCATATAACCAACCCCGTGCATAGTCACCAGGTATTTCGGATCATCCGGATACATTTCAATTTTTGAACGCAACTTGGATACGTGGACATCCACGGTGCGTGTACTGGTGCTGTGTTCGTAGCGCCAGACATGTTCCAGCAGTGATTTCCGGGTGACCGGCTCATTCGGGAATTCTGCAAGATACCTGAGCACCTCAACTTCGCGCGTGGTGAGTTCAAAGTCACCGTCAGGTCTTTTTACAACGGATGCATTAAGGTCAAGGCGGGTATCACCGAGGTCAATAACATCGTTTTTTGCGCCGTTTCCATCATCACTGCGCCGCAATCTGGCCTGGATTCTGGCAAGCAGCTCCTTGACACCAAATGGCTTTGTGATATAATCGTCCGCACCGATGTTCAGTCCGGTTACCTTGTCAATTTCCTGATCGCGCGCCGTAAGAATGATGATCGGAAACGTGTGTTTTTTATCCCTGAGGCTTTTGCATACATCAAAACCACTCATGCCGGGAAGCATAACATCAAGAATCATCAGATCAGGAACACTCTCTTCAACGATCTCCAAAGCCTGATTACCGTCTTCGGCTGTTAATACAATAAAACCCTCGTTTTCAAGCGTGTCACGAAGCGTGAAAATAAGGCTCGGTTCGTCTTCTACGATTAGAATCTTCTGATTGTTTTCAGACATGCTCTGTTTCCTGTTTATTTGTTGTTTCCGATGTCTCAGTCGTTCCGTTACCATCATGACTCTGCGCCACTGGGAATGAAACGGTGAAGACTGTTCCTTTATTTGGAACACTTTTTACATTTATACTTCCATGATTGCGATGAACAAGGTCTTTTACAATGGACAACCCGAGACCATGACCTTTCGTGTTGGCTGTGTAGGTCTCTTCGACACGGAAAAACTTGTCAAAAATATACTTTTGCGCGTTTTTTGGAATACCAGCGCCGCGATCTTCTATACTCAGCCTGACGCTCTTTCCGTCACTGGTAAGTGCAATTCCGATATATTTTTCATCAGGGCTGTACTTGACCGCGTTTTCTGTGAGATTATCCAGTATGGAGTGGAAGTGGCCCGGATCAATGTCGATCGGTGGAATATCCTTCTCCGAATTGAATGCCACTTCGACGTTGTTCGTTTCGAAATACGTTTTCTTGGTGTCGAGATAGTTGCTGATGAAATCGATAGGATAAATGCGTCTTTGGTCTGTATGGACCCGGGAATTGCCCGATTTGGCGACATCCAGAAGACGGTCAATCATTTTGCGGAGACGCAATGACTCGTTAAAAATGTGGGAGCCATACGATTTTAATCTGTTTTTATTATCAATGCGTCCGTCGGAGAGGTTTTCACCGGCTGCAAGAATAACGGAAAGCGGTGTTTTAAGCTCGTGCGTGACGTTTGCCAAAAAATCGGCTTGTCGCTGGGCAAGTTCCCGTTCCCGCTGGGCAGTAAGAAACATGAATACAAAAGCTCCGATCAGGAGCAGAACGGCCGCTCCCAATACAATCAGGTTCCGCATCAAGGAGGCCTGCGAAGCAGCGATGTCCGGGTTATCCGTAAACGAGACTTTCAGGTTCCAGTCATCCAGCAGATCCGGAAAATTCTGGATAAAATCCACTTTTTGGTAGGAATAGGATACTCCGGTTGCTGTTGTTGCAAGCACCTTGTTTTTGGTCCAGTCGTGCAGCCAGACAATGATACCAGCTTCTTCACCAACGCCGAATGTGTTGATAAGCTTGGGGCCCAGATATTCATTGACCAGATATTCCGGATCAACCAGAAAGTTCAGATAGCCGACAATCTCCCTGTTTCTGTTGTTGATCAGAGCGACCGTCATGCTGTTTTGTGCATCAAAAAATGCACGGGTGCTCCACCGGTAATCCCGGACAAGCGCGTTCATTCTTGTGTTTGCCATTGCCAGTCCGTCCGTGACAAATCTGCTGTAGCTTGTGGTTTCTACAAAACTGGCGGATGCCGGATCATAATGCCAGACAGGAGCGCCGTGACTGTCACAGGCCTGACAATCGGGAAAGACAAAATAAATATCGGAATAGAGTCCGTCCTGCTGGTTTGCCTCAACAATTTCTAAAAAATCGTCGGGAATACTGTCCGGATCTTCCGATGAAATGGCATTTTGCAAATGCTCCATATCAACACGCCACAATTCGGAAAGAGGCTGACGAAAACGGGTTCGTACCTGGTTGGTATACTCAAGCAGCTGACGTTTTTGCTTTTCGACCGTATTTTTGACAGTGTTTTCATGAAGGGCATACAGAGAATATACATTCATCCCGGTCAGTCCGATGACCGCCGTCAAACCCATTGCCAGCAATATCCACCTGATGTATCTGTATTTCTTCATGCGCTATAATGTAAGACCAACTGCAGTAAACAACGGGGACAAGGGTACTTCTATTAAGTAGAAATTAAACTAACTTAAGAAATGTAAATATATGAACTCCTTATGATACTAAACAAATGTTTGAGTGCCGTATTAACAACATTAATTGACGGTATCTAAAACAATGATATTGGCTCTGTTAATCTTTAACAATAATAGGATAGCCATTGTGAATTGATATTTTCAAAATTGAATTGTTTTTCCTATAATTTAGATCTACAGGTAAATTATACCATATCTCATGGCGATACTACGATATCTACTGTTTATCTCTGTAGTCAGCCTGCTGGTCTGCGTGACAGCCTGCGACATGACAGAGAAAGAGAGCAAAAGCGACGACGCTGAAGGACCGGATCTTGTTGAGCTGAACAATGAAATTCACAAAGCTATTCTGTCCAATAATTTCAGCCGGGCTGACCAGCTTGTGGAGGTGGTGCTGGAAGAGGCGGAAAAAAGAGGAGACTATCACGCCTATATAGATGCAAAAACACACCAGGTTTCCGCACTTTTTGACCGGAACAGAGTTGGAGAAGCGTCCGAGCTGATCAAGGAGAATCTCGAGCGTATTGATGAACACGGCACACCCCGGCAGGAGGTGGCGGCACTCATCCAGCTTTCAAATATCTACTTTTTCCAGAATCGTGACAGGGAAGGCCTTGAGGTGCTTAGCGACGCAGAACGGCTGGTTCCTGACGTGGATGATATGAATATCATTGCCACTGTCTACGCTTCCAAGGGAAGAGCCGTCTCCCGTCATGATCCGGTTGAGTCGCTAAGACTTAACATCAGGGCACTTGAAAAATTCAAGGAGATCGGTGACAAACGAAACGAAGCCGTCACCAGGAACAATATTGCGCTCATTTACCATCGGCAGGATAAAAACGAGATGGCGCTGCAGGAATACGATCAGGCAATACGGTTAAACAAAGAAACGGGCAACAAACTGCAGCTTGCAACCAATTACAACAACATCGCCAATTCTCTCAGGGCGATGGACCGAAAGGAAGAGGCTGCAGATTCACTGCTGAAAGCCGTAGACATCAACCAGCAGATGGGTATCAGTCCCAGATTGATTCAGAATTACTACAATCTTGCCGAAGTGTACACAGATCTTGAAAAATATGATCTGGCCCATTCGTTTTTCTCACAGGCATATGAAGAAAGCCGTTCGATCAATTTCCAGCCCGGGATCATGTACCACGCCATCGGCCTGGCCAACGTACTCATGGAGATGGGCCAGCTCAATGAAGTTCAGCGATATCTGAACGAATCCCGCCAGCTGGCCCTTCAGCTCGATAATCTGGATGTACTGACAAGAAGCTGGGATATTGAAGCGTCGCTGATGGAGCGTCAGCAGAACTTCAGTGGCGCGCTTGACGCCAAGCGCCAAATGCAGGCCTATTCCGACAGCCTTGACAGCATACGCAGGGAAAGAGAGTTCGAAGAGGTACGGATGGCCTACGAGGTGGACCTGAAATCAGCTGAAAACGAGCTGCTGCGTCAGGAACTGTCGTATCAGGAACGGCTGAGCCGGAATCAGAGATTGCTGCTTACCGGATTGGTAATCGGAGTAGTTGTATTTGCCGTTTTCCTGCTTGTACTCTTCCGGAATCAGTGGAAACTGCGGAAGGCCTACAAATCAATGGAGCAGAAAAACAAGGTTATTACGGCTAAAAACAACCAGTTGCGATCTCTGAACAGTGAGCTTAAGCAGATCAACAATGAGAAAGACCGGCTTGTGGATATTATTGTTCATGACCTCAGGAATCCGCTTTTCGGGGTCATCGGTTTTCTGGATGTGATCAATGAAAACATCAAGGATGAGACCGATAAAGAACATCTGAACATCGCACGAAAATCAGCACACCGGCTCAATAACATGATCAGTGGACTGCTTGAAGTCCATTCACTGGAAAAAGAACCTGACAGTGTGGAGCTTGAACCGGTTCAGTGTGATGATCTTGTAGCCAATGTGGTTGACAGCTACCGAGAAGTGGCCAGGGAAAAGAAAATCAAAATCAAAAAACGTCTCACGCCTCTCGTGGCGGAGTCCAACCGAACCTATCTGGAGCGCATTGCAGATAACCTCATTTCCAATGCATTGAAGTTTTCGCCCAAAGATTCCGAAGTCAAGGTTGAAGTCAGGAAGGCAGGAAAAGACTACTGGCAGTTTGCAGTAAGTGACGAAGGTCCGGGAATATCCATTGAGGACAGAAAAAAGATGTTCCAGATGTTCGGCAAGCTTTCAGCCCGCCCCACTGCCGATGAGCAGACGACCGGCCTGGGACTTTATACGGTGAAAATGCTAATCGAGCGCCTTGGCGGAACCATTACGGTGGAAAGCGAAATTGGCGACGGCAGCAGCTTTATTTGCGAGTTTCCCAGAGGCTTTGCCGAAGCAAGCATGGAGCAAAGCGATGATGCGACTGAAAAAGGCACAAATGGCGAACCTGCTACTGATTCTGAACCGGATCCGGTGCAGGAAACTGAGTTCCATCAATAAATACGTGTGTCGGCCGGCTCGTATACTCAAACGGATCTCCGTCAAAAATCACTACATCTGCATCTTTGCCTTCTGCAAGCGACCCGGTTCTGTCGTCTATTCCAAGGATTTCTGCGGAACTGATGGTCAGTGACCGAAGAGCCTCCACCCGGTCCATACCGTAACCTGCAGAAATACCGGCCTCAAACAAAGCCACCCGCGTCTTTGGCACATAGGGCTCATATCCGCTTTGAAATACCACCGGAATACCCGCCTCGCTTACCCTCTTTGCAGTGTCAAATGCCGCATTTTCCGTGTCACCTCCTGTCCGGACCATTGTCGGATGTATGATAACCGGAACACCCGCTTCCTTCAGTTCGTCTTTCAGCACGTAGGCTTCAGCGCCTCCATCAAGTATAAGCGGAAAACCGAACTCGCGCTGAAGACGCAGTGCTGCCATAATATCCCGGGAACGGTGCGCCGTAATCAAAGCTGAGATCCGGCCCTCTAGCATATCCACAATGGCATCAAGACCAAGATCCCGGTCAGGACGCCTGTCCGGGTCTTCGTTATTTCGCCGCCCGGCATACTCCTGAGCACGGATCAGTTCCTGCCGGAACATGGCAATACCTTTGGAGCGGGTTCCGGGAGTGTCAAAATTATTCCTGACTACGGATCCGAGAGTAATTGCAAGAGCAGTAGTGGAATCCACGATAGCATCATCCACCGTTCGGCCGGTCGTTTTGACAATCATGGTCTGACCGCTGATCACCGCACCGGGTGCATGACCGGTATGCATCGTCGTGATGCCGTTGTCACGCAGAAAACCAACAAGCTCTTCACGGGCATTGTAGGCATCAATGGCACGGAGTTCCGGCTGAATGGCATGAGTAAGATCAAGCTGGTCCTGGTCGTGATCCTGGTTGTAATAACCTGCCAGACCGACGACCGTTCGGGCATCGATAAGTCCCGGAGTGACAACGGAGCCCTGAAATGTTTCATAACCGTCCGGAATCGTAATCTCCTCTGCCGGTCCCACCTGTTCAATTTTTCCATCTCTGATAAGCACCACTCCGTTTTCCACGGGTTCCCCTTCCATGGTGTAAACCGTGTCGCCCTTTACAGCTTTTTGAGCATAAAGTTCATCGGATAAAAGTCCGGCAGCAAGAAGTATGATGAAAACAAGGGCCGGTAATTTGTCGCAAGGTAAAGTCATGGTGTTATGTTTTGAAGTATACATTCTCCGGTTCGATAAGGATTTTTCTGAAGCGCGGCATCCGGTTGATCTGCTTTCCAAAAATGTTCACTCCTCTCTGATCTTGTATCCGCCTAAAGCATGTTTGCGGTCATCGGAATCATCAAAATCCCAGACTTTCTGTCCTTCAATCCAGGTCTGAAGAATACGGGTGTAAACACTGAACGGATCGCCGCTGATCAGGATAAAGTCGGCATCCTTTCCCGGCTCAAGTGAACCGGTGCGGTCATCTATGTCCATTTGCCGGGCGTTGGCGATGGTCACCGACTCCAGTGCCATTTGGCGGCTCATGCCTTCCCGCATGGCAAATGCCGGCGATCTCAGGAAAAGACGCGAATCCGTAACTCCGTCATCGGTATGAAAGCCAAACTCTGCGCCGGCTTTCTCCAGAACCGGCCCGGCTTTTGGCAGCAGATTAACGGCTTCCATCTTGCCTCCCGGGGCATCAATATAGATGATGGATGCGGGATAACCCGATTCTGCGATAACATCTGCAACCTTCCAGGCATCGGTAACATGATGCAGCACCATGCGGTACCCGAACTCATCGGCCAGTCGGATGGCCGTGAGAATATCATCATGCCGGTGCGTGTGATTGTGCACGATTCTGCGTCCTTCAAGTACCTCAACCAGTGTTTCAAGGGCCAGGTCGCGGGAAGGCATGCGGTCAGCATCTCCGTCAGCAGCCCTGATCTTGTCCCGGTATTCCTCTGCCCGCACGAACAGTGCACGGTACAAGGCTGCCGATTTGGCTCTGGTTCCGGGAAACGGCGGCTCATGCAGCGGGTTGGTCCCGTTGGCAACCTTCAGTCCGCCATAGATTTCCTCCTCCTCATCCACATACATCAGCATGTCCTCAATTTTGCGGGACGGACGCAGCTTGAGATAGACGGTCTGTCCGCTGATAAGGTGTCCCGACCCCGGCATGACATTTACCGAGGTGACCCCACCGGCCAGTGCCCGCCGGAATGAGTCGCTTTTCGGGTCGATGGTGTCGAGTATGCGCACATCGGGATGCAGCGCGTCGGACCGGTCTCCGCCTTCACCTTCGCCGATATGGGAATGCGGATCGACGAGCCCCGGCATCATCACCTTTCCTGAAACATCCCGGACCTCTGCATTACCGGGAATGCTGACATCTCCGGATGCGCCCACATCCGCAATAGTGCCGTCCTGAACAAGCAGAACCCCGTTGTCATATGTGTCACCGGTTACGGTGATGATGGTTCCGCCGGTGAAAGCAGTCGGTTTTTCCTGAGCCCGGAGCGAGGCGGACGTACTCAGCAGAACAAGCACAAGTATACATACCAGTGGTTTGGCGGGTGATGTCATCCGGGAATCATTGCCGGAACGTTCGGTGACGACTGGCTTACGTATCAATTGAAGCATGATATGAATGGGTTACATGTCAGATTTTGCAGGAAGGAAATAAATATCTGAAATTTCGCAATCAATTAAACCAATAATTAAAAAAGTTGCCCCGGGACGTCCAATTGTGATAAATTGCCTCAATATCAACAATATTAAAATACCCAATGCGACCTTGATGCCATGCTATTACATAAAAACTGCCTCCGACACACTCTGATTCCATTTCTGTTTGTTTTTGCCATTCTCGTTACCGCCTGCGGGGCAACTGAGCCTGCATCCGATGCTCTGCAGCCTGAAGAAGGAACTGAAGAAAGGCCGGAAGCTTATGCCGGTGAAGAAGTTGCCGAATTTTCGGTAACATCTCCCGGAGAGCTGAACACAATCACGTTCTGGCTCGATGCTGACGGCACACCGGTTTACAGTGTGGAGCGGGACGGGCAGGCGGTGCTGAAACCTTCAAAAATGGGTTTTGAACTGGCCGATGTGCCGGATATGCGCGACGGTTTCGTAGTATCATCGGTGGAAAGCGGATCGATGGATGAAACCTGGGAGCAGGTCTGGGGGGAAAAGCAGTTCATCAGAAATAACTATAATGAGCTCAAGGTTCACCTTGCCGAAGAAGATGACAAGCAGCGCGAGCTTACTCTGGTTTTCCGGGCTTTTGACGATGGCATCGGTTTCCGCTATGAATTCCCTGAGCAACCCGAACTCGATACACTGGTCATCATGGATGAGCTCACCGAATTTGCGCTTACAGGTGACCACCGCTCATGGTATATCCATGGCTACCAGTGGAACAGGTTTGAGTATCTGTTCGAAGACACCCCGATCTCACAGGCCGATACCGTGCATACGCCCCTGACCATGCAGACCGACGACGGTCTCTATCTGAGTTTTCATGAAGCAGCTCTGGTGGACTACTCCACAATGACTTTGGAGCGCGTGGACGGTTACACGCTGCAGTCCAATATCATGCCCTGGTCGGACGGGGTCCGCGTACGCGGTTCAGCACCCATGGTCACCCCATGGAGAACACTGCAAATTGCCGATGATCCCGGCGATCTGATCACATCCTACCTGATCCTCAACCTCAACGAGCCGAACAAGATTGAGGATACCTCCTGGATTGAGCCCGGAAAATACATCGGTATCTGGTGGGGAATGCATCTGGATAAATACACATGGGGACCGGGTCCGAATCTCGGGGCAACTACCGAACGTGCCAAAAGATATATCGACTTTGCGGCCGAACATGATTTCGACCATGTCCTGGTGGAAGGATGGAATCCGGGCTGGGATGAAAACTGGTACGAGGAAGGCGTGGTGTTCGATTTCACCGAATCCATTCCCGAGTTTGATCTCGAAGGCGTGGCACAGTATGCCCTTGAGAGCGGCACCCGGCTGATGGGGCACCATGAAAATTCTGCTACGGTTCTGCACTATGAAAGCCAGATGGAAGAAGCCTATGCGCTCTATGAAGACCTTGGAGTGCGTGCGGTCAAGACCGGCTATGTGGGTCATGGCCAGGAAATTATGCGCTATGATGAAGATGGAAACGAGCAGTATGAGTGGCATCACGGACAGTTTATGGTCGATCATCATCAGCGTGTGGTGGAGCTGGCCGCATCCCACAAGATCTCCCTGAATGTCCACGAAGGCGTCAAGGACACCGGCCTTCGCAGGACCTGGCCGAATCTGATGACGCGGGAAGTGGCTGTCGGGCAGGAGTACAATGCCTGGGGTGAGTGGGGCGGAAATCCGCCGGAGTATGTCGTCCAGCTGCCGTTCGTCCGCATGCTGTCCGGGCCGTTTGACTATACACCTGGCATCTTTGACCTCCATTTTGACGAGTACCGTCCCGACAACCGGGTCAAGCACACACTCGCAAAAGAACTGGCGCTCTATGTCACCATTTACAGCCCGCTGCAGATGGCGGCTGACCTTCCTGAAAACTACGAAGCCAACCCGGAGCCGTTTCAGTTTATCAAGGATGTTCCGGTTGACTGGTACGATACCCGCGTGCTGCATGCCGACATCGGGAACTTCGTGACCATTGTCCGCAAGGACCGCAACAGCGATGAGTGGTTTTTGGGAAGCATCACCGACGAGGAAGGCCGGACACTGGATGCAGATCTGGATTTTCTTGATTCCGGCCGGCAATACGTTGCCGAAATTTATCGTGACGGGCCGGAAGCCGACTGGGATACCAATCCCTACGACATCGTTGTCGAAGACCGTCTGGTTGACAGCGAAACAATGATGTCACTTGAACTGGCGCCCGGCGGCGGTCAGGCAGTGCGTTTCCGTCCGGCTGATGATGAAGACATTGAGCGGCTGAGTCAGTGAGTAATACCCCCGTCAACATGCGGCTTTTTGCGCAATTTCTGGTTTTATTTTTCATAACAGCTTTTCTGCCGGAGCGACTTGCAGCCGGTCAAAATACTGACGGTGATAACGACAATGCGGTGGTCATCAACGAGGTGCTGGCCTCAAATGCGACTACCAATGCTGATGAAGACGGAGATTACGAAGACTGGATTGAACTGTACAATCGCGGTGATCAGCCGGTTGATCTTGCTAATTTCGGGCTGTCTGATGACTATGACGAACCCTTTCAATGGCTTTTTCCGGAAGGAACCGTAATAGAGCCCGGTGAATATCTGCTTGTATGGGCGTCAGGAAAGAACCGCCGCAACCCCGGCGAACCGCTGCACACCAACTTCCGCATTGCCCAGGCCGGTGAAGAGGTGCTTCTGACCCACCCATTTACCGGAGAAAGGCTTGACGAAATAACGCCGCGTCTCATTCCCACCGATATTTCGTTCGGCCGTTATCCCGACGGCGGTGATGAATGGTACTTTTTCTACGATCCTACTCCGGGTGCTGCCAATGATGAGCCGGGTCTGACCGAGCTTATAGAAACACCGGAAATTTCCGTTCCATCCGGATTTTTTGAAGATGAAATTGAAGTTTCGATCCATGCCGATGACCCCGAGGCCACCATTCTGTACACGCTTGACGGCTCCGAGCCGGATCCTGCAAATCTGAACGGCCAGGGCGAATCCTTTTCTGTAGCTTACTTTTTCCCCGGTGAAGACAGCGAAAAACAGATTGTCGGGAAAACCAATCGCACCTATATCTATGACGGGCCGCTTACCCTGTCAGACCGCACCGACTCTGGTAATATTGCCGCTGATATCATCACTACTTACGATAAATCCCGCGGGCGCCACTTGTGGCATCGCCCGCCTGAAGACTTGCTGAAAGCACGGGTGGTTCGTGCTGCGGTCTACAAGAACGGGCAAACTGGTCCGACCGCCACTGCCACCTACATCCCTGAAGGCCCGGGGAAACCACAGTTTAAACTGCCGGTACTCTCCATTACTACAGGGCTGGACAATCTGTTCGGCCATGAAAACGGGATTTACGTTCCCGGCCAGATCTATTTTGATGAGGGGGACAGGAGAATGACTTTGTTTCTGCCGGTAATTATCAGCAGCGGGGCCATGACTGGGAGCGTCCGGTTCACATAGATTTTATTGACCCCGGACAGGGATCCTTTTTTTCGCAGAATGCCGGTATGCGGATTCATGGCGGCGGTTCACGCAACAATGACATCAAGTCGTTCCGGCTCTATGCGCGCGGGCAATACGACTTCGAAAACCGTTTCAACTATCAGTTCTTTGCCGGTGCTGAAGACAAGGCGGAAAACAAACCGCTGGACACGTTCAACCGGCTGCTCATGCGAACGAACGGAAACCTCAGAGACTATCTGAATGATATTGCCGCACATCGTCTGATGGAGCCGGCATACGCCGGGTCACAGCGAAGCAAAGCCATGCATCACATGATCAATGGTGAGTACTGGGGCCTGGTCTATCTCCGGGATCGTTTTGATCGGTTTCACATTCGCTATAACTATGGCGTACATGAAGACAATGTGGTTATGATACAGGGTCCGTACGGTGAAAATCATCCTGGCCGTGTAGAGGAAGGTTACCCTGAGGACTTTGTTTTGTATCTGGACATGTATCGTCATGCCGTGGATAATGATCTTTCCGATCCGGATCACTACGCCGGGATGACGGAAAAACTTGATATCATGAGCTACATTGATTTCAATGTTGTGTTCATCTACCTCGGGAATGTAGATTGGTACGGATCAAGGCATTTCCGGCTCTGGCGTGCGCGGGATACCGGTGAGGGGCCTTACGAGGACGGAAGGTGGCGGTATCTGGTCTGGGATTTTGACGAGGCCGGATTAAAACGCAACCTCGAATATGACCTGCTTTACAATGCCATTTCTCCCGAGGGCGGCGGAGAACCGCCATATGATTTCGGAGGTGCGGACCGGACGGCCCTGCTGCGAAACCTGCTTGAAAACCAGGAGTTTTATCACCTGTTCCTGAACCGGTTTGCGGATCTGATGAATACAACCTTCAACAAGGATCATGTGCGTTCGGTGGTTCAGCAGGAGTATGACCGGATTGCCTACATGATACCCTTTCATGAAGATCGTTGGGCTTATCCCCTCACTACACGCAACAGTGCTGACGATTTTATCGAATACGGCAACCGGCGCCCGGAGATTCAGCGGCAGCATATCATAGACAATTTTGACCTTCAGGATGATTACGTATTAAAACTGGATGCTTCTGGTGATCGTCACGGTTCCATTACTGTGAATACGATCACTGTGGAGCCGGGTGTAGAGGGTGCCGGTGATGAACTTTATCCGTGGCACGGGCATTACTTCACCGGAATTCCTGTCACGCTCGAGGCCGAGCCGGAACCGGGATTTGAATTTTCTCACTGGGAAGGAGTGGATGGTTCCGAAGCTGAGAAAAGGCGAATAACCATCGATCCGGAAGAGGATACCGCACTCAAGGCGGTATTTATTCCCGATGGCGAAGAGCGGTTTCCCGATCCCTGTCAGCTCGCAAACACAGACTGCCGGTTCGGATACTGGAGTCCGGACACTTCCGTCGCCGTTTATCCTGACAACATGGCTTTTGTTTACATGGAGGAAGAAAACGGCGGCCCGCAAACACCGGTCGCCGGCTTTACAGAAGGAGGCTACAATCAGCAGTTGGGTACGCGCATAAATGGTCTTGGTGAGAACGGCCTTGCCATGGTGAATGCACCATCGGGTGACGATGAAGAAATGTATCCTGAAAACCGCCTCGGTGGCGTGTTGTTTGCCCTGGATACCCGCACCGATGACAATTACGAGTTGAGTTGGACGGGAGGAACCGTGCAGCCGGGAACCGGAATTTACAGCTGGCGCCTTCAGTATCGCATCGGTGATGAGGGAGAATTCCGGGACGTTACGGATGAGAATGGTAATCCCGTGCAATACGAGGCAGAAAGTGAAGCCGGACATGAACTGGAACAGACAGTCAGGCTTCCTGATGACATGCACGACCGGCCGTATGTCCAGCTGCTTTGGCGATACGGTCTCAGTGACGATGAGGTGCAGCCGGATACTCTGGAGGCTGATAAACTCCGGCTTGATAATATTCACTTCAGGTCTGTAACCAACGGCGACAGAGATGATAAACCGGAGCGTGTCAAACTGCATCAGAACTACCCCAATCCGTTCAACGACATAACCACAATCCAATTTGATATTCCTGAGCAGCAGCAGGTCCGGATCGATGTTTATGATGTAACCGGCCGGCATGTCCAGACCTTGCTGGACAGGGTTATGGATCCGGGCAATCATACGGTATACTTTCGGGCCAGGGAACTGGCCAGCGGTGTTTTACTCTATCGTCTGCGCACGGAGAGTTACCAGCAGACACGTACCATGATGCTGGTACAGTAGTTAATCCCGCCCCGGTGCACTAAAAGGGGACAAATTTTTGCATGTTATTTCTGGTGCACTGTGTATATTGTTCTGGCAGCATTACAATATTTCAGATCTAACCGAACAGGAACTATGTACTATTTCGTTACGCGCACGTTATCCATAATTTGTATGGCAGCTTTACTTTTTTCTTGCAGCCGGCCGAAAGAGGCCGGACCCGATGATGTGGTAACCGAAATTTCCGGTGCTTCGGCGCACTGGGTTTCTTCCGACCGGCTGATCTGGGACAGTGGTGAGTTCGGATACCGCCATGAAATCCGTTACAGTGCCGATGCTGATATTGTAGTCGATGAAGAAGGGGTGTCCGGCGGCGAAGTGATCGAAGTCGGGAGTGAAGTGAGTGCCGGAAGTGAGATCAGGGATCGCTATCCGCACCTGTCAGACCGTCCGGTCCGCAGAGTCGGGGCAGACAAACCCATCGTCAAAGAAGCCCTGAAAGGCCAGCTCGTGGCGGTTGCCTATGATCCCAATGACAAGCCGGTAGCGGCCACCCGGGTGCAGTTTCCGGGTGTCATCGACGAACACTATTTTTATGACGGCGAACTCGGCCCGATATACGATGGTGATAATATCACACTAAAACTATGGGCACCGACGGCGCAGTCGGTCAGGTTGAATATCTATGATGCCGGAGAAGACCGCCTGGAGCAGTTAGAGCCTGTAAATGATCAGCATCCGGAAGACGGTGTCTGGCATTTCCGCGGTGACCGGGAGGAGTGGGACAGGAAATACTACCGGTTCGACATTTCGGTGTACCACCATGACAATCAGAAGGTAAATCATTACGAAGTAACGGATCCCTATTCCGTGAGCCTGACGACCGACAGCCGCTTCAGTCAGTTTGTCAATCTCGACGACGAAGATCTGAAACCCAACTGCTGGGGACGATTGAAAAAATCACTTCCCCATCCGTCCGACATAACCCTTTATGAAGCGCACGTCCGCGATTTCAGCATGGAGGACCAAACCGTTCCGGAGGAGTATCGCGGAAAATACATGGCATTTACCCATAATGGTGTGGGTGACCGCCCGCTTTCCGACGGCATGGCTCACCTCAGGCGGCTTTCGGATGCCGGACTGACACATCTTCACTTGCTGCCTGTCAACGACATAGCTTCGGTAATCGAGGATACCACACGTCGAATCGACCTGCATCATCCTTACGACCGGATTTGTGAGTTCTTCGATCATCCGGAGCTGAATCAGCTGTGTGATGAGCATGGATCGCGGTCAATCCGGGAAGTTTTCGGGGAAATGGCGGAGGAAGATCCGGCCACCGAGCTCATCCAGAAGCCGTACAGTGTGCCCGGCCGGATGGAGGGAATGGCAGCCCGTGACGGTTTCAACTGGGGGTACGATCCGTTCCACTTCAATGTCCCCCAGGGAAGTTATGCCACGGATCCGGACGGAACGGCGCGCATTCTTGAACTGCGGCACATGGTGCAGTCACTGGCACAAATCGGGCTGAATGTCGTGGTCGATGTTGTGTATAACCATACATTTGCATCCGGTCCGGAGTCGCGTTTTTCCGTGCTGGACAAGGTTGTGCCGGGATATTACCACCGCTACGACGTTGATACAGGGGAGATGGAAACATCCACCTGCTGCGAAAATACTGCCGCCGAACATGGCATGATGGAGAAACTGATCATCGATTCCGTGGTGCTTTGGGCAAGGAATTACAAAATTGACTCCTTTCGCTTTGATCTGATGGGACACCATCCGAAATCGGTAATGGAGCGGCTGAAAGAGGAGCTGGCCGGGCTTACACTGGAAGATGACGGTGTGGACGGCGAGAACATTTACATTTATGGTGAGGGATGGAATTTTGGCGAGGTTGCCGATGACCGCATATTTGTACAGGCCACGCAGTTTAACATGGGCGGCACCGGAATCGGTAATTTCAATGACCGGAGCCGGGATGCCATCCGAGGCGGCAACTTTACCGACCACGGCCGGTCCCAGGGGTTCACGAGCGGAATGTACCTGTTCCCGAATGAGGATGCATACAGCGAGCAGGAAGATAACCTCGCCAGTTTGCTTGAAGCAGGTGACCGCATCCGTGTTGGAATGGCAGGAAATCTGTCGACCTACCCCTATCTGAACCGAGATGGCGATCGTGTAGATGGTGGTAACGAAATGATTGGCTTTGCGCTCAATCCTCAGGAATCCGTGAACTATATCGATAAACACGACAATGAAACATTGTGGGACAACACCCAGGTTAAACTGCCGCTGGATATGGGTATGTCTGACCGCGTCCGTGTCCACATGCTCAGCAATGCATTTATCAATTATGGCCAGGGAGTCCCGTTCTATCAGATGGGTACCGATATTCTCCGGTCGAAATCGCTGGACCGCAACAGTTTCGATTCCGGTGACTGGTATAATGCCGTTGATTTCAGTCTCGATTCCCACAAATGGGGCAAAGGACTGCCTCCGGCCTGGGACAATGAACCGAGATGGGATCAGATGCGGGATTTTCTGCGCAATCCGGTGTTTGATGTTCAGAAAGAGTTGATGGATCTGGCACATCAGCTTTTCCGGGAACAGCTCAGGATACGCTATTCCTCACCGCTGTTCCGTCTGAGGGAAGCCGAACAGGTTCACAAGCGTGTCGCATTTCTCAATACCGGACCTGAGCAGGAGCCCGGCATTATCGCGATGGCCATATCGGACGGTCAGTGTGCCGGTGAGCCGCTCGATCCCGAACTCGATGGCATTCTGGTGATATTCAATGCTGACAATGAGTATCGCACCATATCACTTGAACGCGAGGGTGTATCATGGGAAGGGTTGCAGCTTCACCCGATCCAGGCTGATGGTGTTGATCCGGTTGTAAAGGAGTCCGAACGCGATGGAAACAACTTCCGGATCCCTCCCCATACTTCTGCAGTTTTTGTGAAACCCCAGGCTGATGGGCAGGGTACATTTATCTGTAATGAGTGATTATTTTAAACCAAAATCATTGATTTTATTTTGAAATGTACCTCTGTTTAGATAATTTCTTTAGTAATTAATATTTATGGATCCGGATGTAAGTTGCCGGTTCCGTCCGTAGTGTCTTGTATTTTTTTTTTGACCTGAGACAGTTCTACCTGCGGTCAGTTTCTGTGTTGTCAACAGGTGAAGGCGGAGAGCAATTATTTTCATTTCTGCCTTAATACTCTGACTTGCCTGGTGCTGCTGTCTGAACCAAAACCATTGAATCCATGAGTACCGGTGCTTTTATTCTGGTCATATCTTCACTTTTGATTATTTCAGGTGGTCTGGCCCTGTTCCTGTGGGCATTCTTCAACGGACAGTTCGACAATATCCAAAAAGGAAGCATGCTTCCTTTTGATGAGGAAGAGCCGGCAGGTAAGCGTACCGACCAGATATTCATGGAAAAAGAGGAAGGAGAAGCTCAACAGCGTGAATCAAGAAAAACAAAGTAATCAAAACAAAGAGCTCAGTGTAACAGAACTGGATCAGAAAGCACGTTTTGTCGTACTGTTCCTGATTCTTTCAGGCGTATTCTGGCTGCTTTTCGGAACATTGCTGGCTTTGGTCGCATCCATAAAAATGCACCTGCCCGAGTGGCTGGGTTCAGCAGAATGGCTCACTTTCGGCAGGGTCCGTCCCCTTCACCTGAACACCATGGTTTATGGATGGGCCTCCCTCACAGGGGCCGGTGTTGCACTGTGGATGCTCAGCCGCCTGCTCAAAGTGCCGATACTGCTCAGAGGCTATATCATTGTGGCAGGGGCAGTCTGGAACATCGCACTGCTTGTCGGCAGTATTCAGATCCTTGCAGGTTTCTCAAGGGGAATCGAATGGCTCGAGTTTCCGGTATCAACCATGGTCGCCATCGTACTTTGTGTGATCATCATGTCGGCATCGGTCTTGCTCATGATACTCACAAGAAGAGTAAAACAGCTCTATGTGTCGGTTTGGTACATACTGGCTGCGTTTCTCTGGTTTCCTCTGCTCGGACTGGTATCGTCCCTTCCCATTTTTGATACACCCACGGTTCAGGCTGGAATGAACTGGTGGTATGCACACAATGCCCTTGGCCTGTGGTTCACGCCTGTCGGACTGGCCGCCGCCTACTACTTTATTCCAAAAGTACTCGGCCGGCCCATATACAGTTACGGACTGTCACTGCTTGGCTTCTGGGGACTCGCCCTGTTCTACAACTGGAACGGATTCCATCACCTGATCGGCGGCCCCGTTCCCACCTGGTTTGTTACCATTTCCATCGCCGCCAGTGTTATGATGGTCATTCCGGTAGTTGTGGTTGCCGTAAATCACCACATGACCGTAGTCGGATCCTTCAGTGCCATAAAGTACTCACCGACCCTCAGGTTTGTTGTTTTTGCAGCCATGAGCTACACCTTTGTGAGCCTGCAAGGCAGCATGCAGGCGCTTCGCTCGGTCAACGAAGTGATCCACTTTACCCACTTTGTTGTGGCTCATGCCCACATCGGCATGTATGCCTTTGTCACCATGATGCTTTTCGGCGCATGCTATTACATCCTGCCCCGGATTACGCTAAGGGAGTGGCATTCCAAAAAACTTATCAAATGGCACTTCTGGCTCACCGCCATCGGTATCATCATCTATGCCGGCGCGCTGCAGGGGATAGGCCTGTTTCAGGGATTTGCCATGAATGACCCCGATGTTCCCTTCACAGATACGGTAACCATGACCATTCCCTATCTCATAGCCCGCTCGGTATCCGGCATTCTTATGGGGGCCGGACACCTCATCTTCGCATGGCTGCTTGTCCGCATGGTCTTTCAACCCGGTGAGCAACCGGCAACGCCGCTGATCTGGGAAAAAATCAGAAAGGAGTTTGCTTTATGATCCGGTATTCCATTTTACTTTTCGGCATTATTGCCACGTTTATGATTGCCATGTTCGGACTGACCATCCTTCCCAAAATCTTTATTGATGAAGGAGTCAAGGAACCCATCTATTTTACTCCGTTTGAAGTAACCGAGGGGCACCGGATATTCGTCAGGGAAGGATGCATCTACTGCCATTCGAAACAGACACGTCCGGAAGGTTTCGGGGCGGACGTGGAACGGGGCTGGGGACGCGGAAGCGAAGCCACCGACTACCGCAATCTGCTCCCGCACAATCTGGGGACCATGCGCACCGGTCCCGACCTTGCCAACATCGGTGCCCGCCAATCCGGACGGGAATGGCATTACATCAATCTGTATCAGCCCAGGGCGATCAACGAAGAAAGCATCATGCCTCCGTTCCCTTGGCTTTTTGATGTCGTCAGCGAAGACGCCCGGCCCGGGCGGGACGGACTGAATCTGCCCGAGCGGTTCCGTATACCAGGCAAGAAAATTCTGCCGACAGATGAAGCACGTTATCTCGTGGCCTATCTCATATCTCTGGATCAGGAAACAGGAGTTCAATAATGGCTGATGAACGATTTTTTGGTGATCGGGAGGATTATCGCAGCATGGAAGAACTCCATCAGGCTGCCCTTGAAAAAGAAGAACAGATTCCGGAAGAGGGCAATGAGCGCGGGCCCTGGTGGATGTATGTCATCATTGTACTGACACTCGCTTTCGGTTTTTTCTATATGGGAAGATATCTGGGAGAGGTTTCCGATCGTCCGCATGTGCTTTTTACAGAAGCCGAACCTGCCGTGGCAGAAGAAGAGGAATTCGACCCGATGCAGGTGGGCAGCCGGGTCTATACGCGGTTGTGCCAGTCATGCCACCAGCAGGACGGCGCCGGGGTGGAGGGGGCATTTCCTCCGCTTGGCGGTTCCGACTGGGTGGTTGGTGATCCGCAGCGTCCCGTCAATATTGTACTGCGCGGTTTCGAAGGTGAAATCGTTCGCGAAGGTGTGACCTATAACGCACCCATGCCCGGCTTTTCACGGCAGCTCTCCGACGAAGAGGTCGCCGCCGTTGTGACTTACATCCGGAATTCGTTTGATAACGAAGCCCCGGAAGTTTCTGAAGATGAAGTTGCTGAAATAAGGGAAGCCACGGAAGACCGCACATCCGCCTGGACCGAAGAGGAGCTCGAACAGTTCATTGAACAGCAATAAGGAACATAGTACCTCAGCTTGCACACATTGCGGTTTGCCCGTCCGCAGCGGACCGGCCTCCGGGTCACCCCGAAAACAGCGTCAGGAATCTCACGTTTTCTGTTGTTTCGGGTGCCGGATGGTTTGGGAAATGGAACGTCACGGCAGCAGCCCTGACGGGGATCCGTCCGGTAACCGCCTGTCGCCGTTGAATCTCCTCTATCTGAGATTTGCTCTGGCCCTGATCGCATCCATCTTTCTGATATTCATCAGCCTTACCCTCCACTTCGAATCCGACCAGGCTCCTGTCTTTCTGCGATATGTCAGCCTGATACTGGCAACCGGCGTGATTGTACTGCTTGCCGGACCCTTTATCGACAATCTCAGGCGTGAGATTTCTGACCGGAGACTGAGTCTGGCTTCCCTGATTTTCACCGGTTCGGGAGCTGCCTACCTGCTTTCAGCCTGGAATACATTATCGGCAGGCATCCCGGATAGTCTGGCGCTTCCTGTTGGGGATGTCGCCCCGTATTCCGGACCCACTTATTTCGAGACTTCGGCGATGATTCTCACTTTTTATATCGGGAGTCTTCTGATAGACACGCGGATCAAACGGGGTATGGCGGCTTATTCGAGGTTTTGGCAGCCTCAGTCATCGCCCGAGGTGCTGAAGGAGCAGCCGCAAAACGACGGCTCCGTGGCAGCAATCCGAACAACGGCTGACAGTCTGGCCGTTGGTGACCGGTTCCTGACCGAAGCCGGACAACCGGTGCTTACAGATAGTCTGGTTGCCGGCGGAAGCGGATTTGTTGACGAGTCGCATCTTACCGGAGAGCCTGACCCTGTTTCAAAAAAAGAGGGTGATACCGTATCGGCAGGAAGTATCAGCATTGACGGCGGTCTTACGCTAAGCGTCACTCATCCCTACAGGGAGTCTTCACTTCATGAATATATCCGGCAGGCACGTGCAATGCGCTCCCGGCCCGGCTATTATGAGCGGGCAGCCTCCCGGGGCGCGTCAATTTTGCTTGTATGCGTCATTATGGCCGCTTTTTTTGGCCTTGGCTATCACTCATCCGCATACGGCATGGCCGACGGGCTGCAGGTATTTCTGGCAGTTTTGCTGATAGGTTGTCCTTGCGCCTTTTCCATATCAACACCGGCAGCCCTGTGGGTAGCCAATCAGCGGCTTCATCGCTCCGGTGTGGTTGCAATGGGGGGAAGCCGGGCCCTGGAGAAACTGTCCGACACCAGAGTCGTTTTGTTTGACAAGACCGGCACGCTGACCGAGGGTGTGGCATTCCGCTCTATCGATCAGGCAGAAGATGACCCCGAATGGCCGCTTGAGCGGCTGATGCGTGTCGCCGGCGGACTTGAAATGGATCAGTCCCATCCATTTGCACGTGCTTTTCGCAGATATCTGGATCAGAACGATCTGGACCCGGTGCATCCGGACGAGACACGGTTGCTGCCCGGAAAGGGTATGGAAGGATGGGTGCTGGACCGCAAACACCACATCCTGCTGGTGAATGACCGGCATGAAGCTGCAGGCAGACGGCTTGTTTCTGGTGAGCTCGGCTTGTTTCTGGATGACCGGCTTATGCTCAGGCTGCAAATTTATCAGCCTCCGAGAGATCAGCTTGAAAATGTCATTACGTCGCTTCGCAACGATCTCAATATGAAAGTAGCGGTTCTTACGGGAGATCCGAGTACCGCATCATCGGCGATGCCGGAGGATGGCAATGTGCACTGGCATGAGGGCTTCTCTCCGGGATATGATGATGTGGACTATCACAAAGGCTGTACTCCCGAACAAAAAGCGGAATGGGTCGACCGGTACCGGAAAACTTACGGAAAAGTGATGTTTGTCGGCGACGGAACAAATGATCTGATGGCAATCAACAAAGCCGATCTGGGTGCGGGTGTGTACAACGGCACACTCAGTATAAAAAATCATGCCGACTTCGTGTTTTTTCACCCCAACCTGGGTGTAATTCCCGAAATCCTGCGTTTTTCCGGAAAAATTCACAGCACCATACGGGGCAACTTCTTCTGGGCTGTCGCATACAATGTCGTTGGGGTAGGTGTGGCACTGATGGGATGGCTCCATCCGTTTTTTGCCATTCTGGCCATGATGCTGAGTTCGCTTTTTGTGACAATGCACTCCGGATCACTTCAGCGGCGCCAGCAGTCACTGGCAGAGCTGGAAAACCAGGTCAATAATATCACAAATGAGGCTCTGCTGAAGCCCGGAGTCAGCGAAACATAACACATCGAAAGGTAATCGAATAAATGGATATTCTCTGGACAGCATTTGTATTTGGATTGCTTGGTTCTGCGCATTGCATCGGAATGTGCGGACCCATTGCCGTGGCCCTGCCGGGAAGCCGTGACTTCATGCGATCCTATGTAACCGGACGCATATTCTATAACCTGGGCAGAACGGTAACATACATACTTCTCGGAGGGCTGCTTGGAATGATGGGTTTGGGAATCTGGCTGGCCGGATATCAGGAACTACTGTCCGTGCTGACCGGCACAGGCATTGTGCTGGCCACACTTCTGACCTGGAAAAGGAGCTGGATACCGGGAGGGTCGGTTTTTTCAGGACTCTCCGTCCGGTTTGAGCAAATGATGCGGCCGCTCATGCAGCATAACTCACAAACGGGCATGTTTGCGATCGGAATTATCAACGGTTTCCTGCCCTGCGGACTGGTGTATATTGCACTAGCAGCAGCACTGGCGTCCGGCAGCCTGCTTGGCGGTATGGCTTATATGGGACTGTTCGGCATAGGAACCATCCCCGTAATGTTTCTGATGGCGCTTTCACCGGGACTGCTGAGCGGGAACTGGCATCTGCGCCTGCAGAAGGCCATACCCTGGCTGGCCCTGCTGGTGGGTATACTGCTGATATTGAGGGGGCTTTCACTCGGAATACCATTTATAAGCCCCGATCTGGCCGGAAACGGATCCTGTCATTAACGGTGCTTCCGAACGGCTGCGGGACCTGCCGGGAATAAAATTACCAGGTTATTCCCAGGAAAAATCCGGAATAGTTCATCTCATTGGGTGGAATATCGTCACCCACAACGGCGCTGAAAAGCTCACTGAACTCGTAAGGTCCGGCCGACCAGTTCAGCTTGCTGAAGCGCATGCCCGCGCTCAGGCCGATATTGGCCTCCAGAAAGCGATGAACACGTGCCATAAGCAGGAATTCACTGGACACAGCCGCGCCAACCTCATTTCCGTTGTCATTATCGAACGGGTCGTCATCATCGTTAATAAAGCGAATCATCACACCGGGGTTGCGGGTATAAACAGCATCAAAACTGAAATCCGAACCCAGAATGGGTATTCTGTCCAGCACCGTCAGATCATAACTGGCCCCCAGTCCGGCTCCCAAGTTGGCATTAAGAAAATTTTTGGTCGATCTGGCAGCGTTGTCATCATTTCCGGCGTATTGACCGTCAAACATCAGGCGGTTGTATCCGGAGTGGAACCTGATGGGAACATAGACATGCAGCGGAAGTCTCAGAAAACGGTCCCAGATGGTCGCATCGCCGCCCAACTGAAGACTTGCGTGAAAAATTTGCGTTTCATACGCCCGGTTTCCCGTCGCATGATCCGTATAGATATCCCCGGATTCGCCGTATCCGATAAGAAGATTGTTCTTCGGTGTTCCGATCATGGCCATGTAGGCAAGTTCATTGTACCATGTCTGATTTTCATAGTGAAAATAGAATGGCATTGTTCCGCCGACCAGTGACTGTCCGCGGTAATCCGATGCAGATACTGCTGTTTCATTTGTCTCCTGATTGTTATCCTGAGCTTTCAGTGCAGCCGGCAGTACCAGGACCAGTAACCCGGCCAGTACAAAATTTGTAATGGTTTTCATAAACCCCTCTTGTCTTTGACGATATATGATTGCTGGTGATCAGACAGAATTAATTGCAATACGTGCTTAACTCTGCTTGCATCAAACCTATAGTTTTAATGTTTTATCCGCAAAAGTATTAAAAAAGTCTATAAAACAATGCTTCCCGGCTCTGAAAAACAGGATGATCCCGCAAATGCATGAACCGCAGGAGAGATAAGCGCTTTCTTCTGAATTCCGGGCAAAATACTATATTGGACACCAGGCAAATTGCCTGAAACAGCAAAAGTCATACACTACAACCTGTCATAATGATTACTTCTGATATGTCCGGATCGGTTTTATTTTTCTGTTGTTTTTTCTTTCTAATGCTGACGGCAGCCGGGGCAAAAGCTTCCGGGGAACAACAGGCAATTATCATTCATAATGTTACCGGTTATACCCTTGTTCCCGGCAGCATTGCTGAAGATTCAAATGAAAAAGCAAAACCGGGGTCGGAAAACAGCCTTAAAGCGGCTGACCCGAACCGGAATGCCTGGCTGCCGGATGCCGCCACCCTCAAACAATTTGAGGCAATTGCCATTCAGGACGGCAGAGTTCTTCTGACCGGCACCAGGAGTGAACTGAATGAAAAATACCCTGATGCCAAACTGATCGACGGCAATGGGCATGCCCTGCTTCCCGGACTAACCGATGCCCACGGCCACATTATGGGGCTGGGCGAAGCCAATTTGAATGTGAATGTCATGGGACTGCAGTCACTGGAAGAGACACTGCAAAAAGTGGAAGCGTATGCACAGGATTATCCCGACCTGCCCTGGATTCGCGGACGCGGATGGAATCAGGTGCTCTGGGATGAGGATCGTTTCCCAACGGCCGAAGTTCTCGACAAGGTGGTTCCGGACCGGCCGGTTTGGCTTACCAGAGTGGATGGTCATGCCGGGTGGGCCAACTCCAAAGCTCTGGAAATAGCGGGTGTTACCAAAGAAACCACGGATCCGGATGGCGGTTCTGTTATACGTGATGACGATGGCGAACCGACTGGTGTCTTCATCGACCGGGCTATGGATCTGATCCGTGACCACATCCCCCCGCCGCGGGAAGCCGAGCGAAAAATGGCTCTGGAGGCTGCTCTCGACAAATTGCGCTCCGAAGGTCTGACCGGTGTGCACGATGCCGGCCTTGGATTTGAGGATGTCAGGCTGATGAAGGAGTTTGCTGACAAGGGCAAACTTACAACAAGAGTGTATGGCATGACTGGTGGTGCCGGCGATGATTTTGACCGCCTGTCCGGCGGAGAGATGGCCCGCCGGGACAAGGACCGGTCCGGACAAAAACCCGTTGCTCATTCGGATACCTGGCCGGAATCCGGCCCGGTTGACGGCTACGCTGATGACCGTTTGTTTCTCCGAAGTGTCAAGCTGTATACCGACGGGGCGCTGGGGAGCCGCGGTGCCGCACTGCTGGATGACTATTCCGATGATCCCGGCAACCGGGGTTTGCTGCTGTTATCCCATGAGGAACTAACAGAAAAAATCAGAAAAATTATCCAGGCAGGATTTCAGCCGGCCGTGCATGCCATTGGCGATGAAGCCAACCGGATGGTCCTCGATGTTTTTGAAAATGCAGCAGAAGAGTCTGGTGTGCAGCAAAATAATTCGGATGCCGGGATTGATGCCCGCCTCAACCGGCCGCGCATTGAACACGCCCAGGTGGTCCATCCCGATGATATTCCGCGGTTTGATGAGCTCGGCGTCATTGCCTCGATGCAGCCGGTACATGCAACCAGTGATATGAACATGGCAGAAGACAGGATTGGCCGGGACCGGATGAAAGGAGCGTACGCCTGGCGGACCATCCTGGAGCAAAATATCATGATCGCATCCGGATCCGACTTTCCGGTCGAACTATCCAATCCCTTTCATGGACTCTATTCAGCGGTAAAACGCCGGGATCATGAGGGAAATCCGGAGGGCGGATGGTACCCGGAACAACGCCTCAGCCGGAAAGAGGCACTGCACAGCTTTACTCTCGGAGCTGCCTATGCCGGTTTTATGGAAGACAGGACCGGATCGCTTGAACCGGGCAAATGGGCCGACTTTATCCTTGTTGACAAGGATTTTTTTGAAATTCCTGAATCTGAAATTCACCGGATTGAAGTGGTGGAAACCTGGCTGGCAGGAGAGAAGGTATATCCATGACCATTGAATATCTGTTATATCAGGTACTGCGGCTTGGCTCTGTTCTGATTGTCGGTTATCTGGCCGGACTGCTTGTGATACATCGCGGAGTGAAAGTCAATTACACCAGAAAACTGTTTCACTTCGCCATTTTTTTCTTTCCGGTACTCTTTGCCCCGGATTTCGATGTGGATGGCAATCCAGTCTCCCTTTCGGTGTCCACGGGTGTGATACTTATGCTGGGACTCGGCCTGTTTCTCAAACCCATACGGGACCGATGGTATTTTGCTTCCGTGTTATTCCGGGCGATTGACAGACCTGAGGACCGCCCCTACACTCTTTTCTGGTTGACAACGCAGGTTATTACCGGCTATATCGTCATCGTCTTCTTCGTCATTGCTTTCGGACACCATGGCATGGGAGAACTGATGATGATTCCCATACTCATTAACGGGATTGGTGACGGTCTTGCCGAACCTGTAGGCGTCCGATACGGCCGTCACAGTTACCCGGTTCCTGCCTTCTTGTCATCCCGAAGGTATCAGAGAACACTGGAAGGAAGCGCCTGTGTATTTATCACTTCCCTGCTGGTCGTGCCGTTTTTTCACGACCATTTTACCGCACAGCAACTGATTACAGCATTAATCGCAATGCCGGTAATCATGACCCTGGCAGAAGCATTTTCTCCCCATACCTGGGATACCCCTTTTATTTTTCTGGCCGGCGGATTTTCACTACTTGCCATCACTCAGTTTATATAAGCATGATGTTACCATTTCAAAACGGGCTGAAAGTGCACAATCCGGCAGTTTTTCGTGCGATCCGGTGATCAGGTATCCGTTGGATTGCATCCGCTCTGCAAATGACTCCAGAGCCGTAAACTGACGCTCCTCAGTGAAGTAGGTAAAGACCAGATTCCGGCAGAATATGATGTCAAAGATGGTATCTGGCATTTTTTTGCTTATATCCAGCTGCCGGAATGTAACAAGCCGCCGGACTTCCGGCCGGACGCGGCAGCCTGCAGCACCTGCCCGTACGTGATCTGATTTATCGATTCCGGCTTCGAATTCAAACCATTTTTGTTTTTCGTTGGCGGTTGCTTCTTTCAGTGATCCGGGACTGTAGAAGGCTGATTCGGCACGGCGCAGCACTTCCGGGTTCCGGTCCGTAGCCAGAATCTGTCCCGGACTTTCAGGTAAATTTCCGGTGCTGTCCTGACCTGCATTTTCCATAAGCATGATTGCGGCACTGTAGGCTTCTTCGCCGTTGCAGCAGCCGGCAGACCAGATTCGCAGCGGCTCCGGCCGGCGGGCTGCCATCAGCTCCGGAAGCACATCATCTCTGAGCTGATCCCATAATTTTCTGTCCCGGAAAAAACGGCTGATGGTAATGTCACAATTCGCATCAAGTCGTTTCCATTCTTCCGGATTCCGCTCCAGGAAGCGAGCATAATCTGCATAGCTGGTGCAGCCGGTATCGGCCATAAGGCTCCGGATTCTCCGGATTACCTGCCTTCTGGGTTTCCGGTATCCGGCCCAGCGATACCCCAGTTTCGGAAGCGCCCACTGCAGAAAACCGACAGCCGTTCCGGGGTATACATCATCAGAGTTGCAGGGTCTTTCTCTTGCCATTTTGTTATTCATAAATCTTCGGTCGCAATCCTGCCGGACGGCATCATCAGCAAGGTATCATCAATAAACAGGAAAATAAAACCGGGTTGCGAAAAGGGGGTGGGTGCGGCGTTTGACCGGCCAGGTGCTCCGTATCTGGAATTCGTGATAGCTAAAGTATTACATGCGGAGGCATGGTGTAATTTTTGTTCATTATCCGGAATCAGGCCTGCATTTTTATTGTTTTAGAATCAGTAGTTTATAAGATAACTTTGCCGGAACGAAGTGCATAAAGTCCCTGGATGCACAAGTCGAGTGCGCAAGTGAGGAAATCATAACCTGAAAAAAATAGGAGTTGTCATGGGTCAGGCAGTGAAAGAAAGGAGTGCCGAATCTTCTGGTCACACATTTGTGCCAAAGCATCAGATTCGTGAAACGTTTTCAAGGGCAATGTCGGACATGTACAAGAAAGAAGTGCCGCTCTACGGGGAGCTGCTCGATATTGTCCGCGACATCAACAGAGAACACCTTGAGGCACATCCGGATCTTGAAGAAGAAGTTGGCAGCCTTGACCGCGTGTCCGAAGAGCGTCACGGGGCTATCCGGCTGGGCAAGCCGGAAGAGCTTGCAACCATGTCGAGGCTGTTTGGCGTGATGGGAATGGTTCCTGTGGGCTATTATGATCTCTCTGTCGCCAACCTGCCCGTACATTCAACCGCGTTTCGTCCGGTCGAAGAAGACGAACTTGCCAAAAATCCCTTCCGGGTATTCACCTCACTGCTCAGAACAGATCTTCTGGATGATGAAACCCGGCAGCAGGCCATCGACTCACTTGCTGACCGCGAAATATTCACACCCGGAGCCATTGAACTCATCAACATCAACGAAAGGCAGGGGGGATTGACGGCCGATCAGGCTGATGCGTTTATCCGGGAGGCACTGGAAACCTTCCGCTGGCACAGTGAGGCGCGCGTGCCGCTGGATCAGTACGAAAAGTTCCTGAAATCAAGCGGACTGGTTGCAGATATCGCATCATTTAAAGGTCCGCATATCAACCACCTGACTCCGAGGGTCCTCGACATTCAGAAACTGCACAGGCGCATGCAGGATATGGGCATCGAGACCATCCCGGAAGTCCAGGGCCCGCCGTCGGGGTGGCCCATTCTGTTGCAGCAGACCTCGTTCCGCGCCCTGGTTGAAAAAACGCATTTCCCTGATGACAAAGGGGGCTATGTGGAAGGCCGGCACCGTGCCCGCTTCGGGGAGATAGAGCAGCGGCACACGGCGCTGAAACCGGAAGGAATGGCCATATACGACCGGCTCATTGCAAAAGCGAAACAGTATGGAAACGACCTGAAGAAAGAAGGGGAGGAAGTATATCGAAAAGAGTACCCCGGAATGCTTGCCGAACTGTTTGAGAAAGAGTTTCCTGCCAAAACGAATGATGAGCTGCGCCGGCAGGATCTTGGCTATTTCGTTTACGAAAAGACGAAAAAAGGGCAGCAGCATCCCGAAGCCATACAGGCCGAGCAAAACGGACAGAGCAACCACCAGCTGATGGAAACATTGATCCGCAAAGGATTGGTTAAAGCCACGCCGGTCACCTATGAAGACTTCCTTCCTGTCAGTGCCGCCGGAATCTTCAAGTCCAACCTCGACGAAAAGAGCGGCTTGATTGAAAGCGGAGAAGCTTCGGACCGGGCGCTGCTTGAAGAAGCACTTGGCGATACGGTGGCAGATTACCATGATTTGTACCGCCGTCAGGAAGAGCAGTCCATCCGCAGTATTCTGTAACCAATTGACAGATGCATAAGCCGCAATTTATTTGTATGTTGGTTTCAAGTTATTAAACATCAATAAAATAGCGGGATTATGATAAGCTCCGGCATTTTCTGGCGTACGGTTATCTCCGGTTTCATAGCCACCTTTGTCATGATGATGATTGCCTTTGTGCAGGGCGGGGTCGGTTTACCGGCAATTGATGTCGGGCATCTGATCAAGGCCAGTTTCAATGAGGTTCATCCCGACGAACCCTATGGAATAATGTGGGGCAATGCTGCTTTCTATATGGGCGGCATTTTGCTGGCATTGATATGGGTTGCTTTTCTTCAGAAACGTATTCCCGGAAACTGGTTTGTGCAAGGCATCATCTACGGAGTCATAATTTCTTTGTTCGCCGGATTGATCTTGTCGCCGCTGGTTGCCCTCGCTGCGGGAGATGCCGTCGGAATTTTCTACTTTGACACCTGGTTTCCCGGTCTGATATTCCTGGCCGGCCTTACCATGCATTTGGGGTACGGAATTGTGCTTCTGCTGTGCCTCAGATATGCGGGCGTAAGCGGACCGGACCCGCACTCATAAAAAATTCCGTTTTTTATAAAATTTTCACGAGATTCCATCCTGAAACAGGACCGGATTGACGGTTCTTTCCGTATCACATTGCATTAATTCCGGTATTGCAAATGGGTGAATCTCCCGTTCGTGAAACTCTCAAAACCAGGCTTGGATTCCTGCTGCTTGCTGCAAGCTGTGCGGTTGGCCTGGGTAATGTGTGGCGGTTCCCATTTATTGCCGGACTCTACGGCGGGGCTTCCTTCGTACTTGTTTACCTGATCTTTCTGGTCATTCTGGGTCTGCCCCTGATGGTCATGGAGCTGTCAGTCGGCCGCGCGGCACGCCAGAATATCGGCAAGGCATTCAAAACCCTTCAGCCCAAAGGAACATACTGGAATATCTACGGGCATATCGGCATCGGCGGCAACTACTTGCTGATGATGTTCTACACGACGGTGACCGGATGGATACTCGCTTATTTTTATTCCAGTCTGAGAGGCGAACTGACCGGCCTGTCATCGGCAGAAACGCAGGAATACTTCAGCGGAATGCTTACCGATCCCATCGGAATGACCTTCTGGATGATCCTGTCGGTAGTCATCGGATTTGTGGTCACCGGTATCGGATTACGCCGGGGCGTCGAGCGTGTATCCAAATTCATGATGCTGTCTCTGCTCTTTCTGATGATTGCCCTGGCCGTTAACGCTATTACACTCGATGGCGCTTCCGAGGGACTGGCATTTTATCTGCTGCCCGATTTCGGACGTATGATGGAACAGGGCGCCGGCGCCGTTATACTTGCAGCCATGGGGCAGGCGTTCTTTACGCTCAGCATCGGAATGGGCGGCATGGCCATATTCGGAAGCTACATCGGAAAAGAACGTTCGCTGCCCGGCGAATCGGTTCGGATTGTCGGGCTGGACGCCTCAGTGGCCATCATGAGCGGACTGATCATCTTTCCAGCCAGCTTTGCGTTCGGTGTAAGTCCGGATGCTGGACCCGGGCTGCTTTTCGTAACTTTGCCTAACATCTTCAACCAGATGGCGGGAGGATACTTCTGGGCCACAGTATTCTTCCTTTTCATGAGCTTTGCTGCTCTGTCTACGGTCATTGCCATTCTTGAAAATATCGTGAGTTACTGGATCGATTTTTGGGGATGGACACGCAGGCGCGCTTCATGGGTCAACTGCATCGCGCTCATCATCCTGTCGATGCCGACCGTGCTCGGTTTCAATGTGCTGTCCGACATTCAGCCGCTGGGCGAAGGCAGCAATATTCTGGAACTCGAGGATATGCTGGTAAGCACCACCATCATCCCCATTGGTGCACTCATTTTTGTGCTGTTTACCACCACCCGGTACGGATGGGGATGGAAAAGGTTCATCGCAGAAGCCAATACCGGAACAGGGCTCAAGTTTCCCCTCGTTGTGCGATTCTATGTCACATGGATTTTGCCGCTCATCATCATTGCAGTTTTGATCAGCGGGTACTGGGAACTTTTAAAATCCTGATATTCTGGCAGTCTGTTTTGTTTGCAGACGAGTAAAATAATTAGCACAAGATACTGTTAATTGGATATTTATACTGAATATCAGTATATTTAGTTGCTGTTTATGCTCTCCCTTTATATCCCTCTGCAGGCCAATTGACTGACACATGATATGCTGCGTATGAATATCATAGTCGAGCTCAGTTCATTTGGTTTGTATTTCGTGAACAAGCCTATACTAATGGAAAAAAATGAAATTATATATGTTTCTTATCCTGACAAGCCTGGTAATGGTTTCTTGCAGTGAAAGCGTTTCTGAGCATAAAGATCATAAAAATAAGCATAAAGATGATCATCTGACGCTCACTGACGAGAATGCAGCAAGCCAGAAATGGTTTGATAACGAAGAGGTCTTTTCAACCAGCAGCGGTTATGTTGAGTTCACAACGGGTTTTTCAGGAACAGTTGCCATTTTTACTGGAAATTCAAAAAATTTGACCGGGTATATCGATCTTCAAAAAAATGAAATTGAACTGGAACTGGATTTAACGACACTAAGAACAGGGATCATCAGAAGAGATTCGGATATTTTTGAGTTATTGAACGCGTTTACGAATCCAATGGTACATTTTAAGGGCACATTTGAACCTGCATTTGATCAGAACAGCAATATGGAGCAAGTGGTAAAGGCCTCAGGAAAATTTACTTTGAATGGGATAGAACGCGATATAACTGCAGATGGATTCCTCAAAAAAATGGTTGCCGGAATTTTACTTGATGCCGGGTTTACCCTGGATATTGTTGAGCATGATATTATTCCACCCCGTATTTATACTTTTGAAATGTTCAAAGACCAGGAAGTTCGGATGCAAGCTGACTTTGCACCAGGGAAGCTTGCACTACTGGAATAATTTATATGGAAGTCGGTTACAAACACGGGCGATGGATCGGCACAGGCTACTGGCAGCGGATGGTATGATCCACCTCAATATACGCTTGCTTTGCTGAGCTCTGCCCGGAAGCGTGGTTCATCATGACGCTCCAGATAATAAGTAAAAATCCCGTCTTCAAGATCCAGCTCCATCATCCAGACATTGGTAGCCGCTTCCGGAATCATTTGCGCTGTCACATCATCAGCCGGAAAATGCTGACGCGTGGCCGAGCCCCGGTCATCCGCATAGCCTCCGTAGCCATGGGAATCATTCTCACCCAGATCCTCTTCGGTTCGCTCATCCCCGAGATGGTCATGAAACAGATGCAGGCCATCATGCCGTTTTTCCAGGACCCACGCCCCGTGCCAGTAATCGCTGTCGCGGTACAGTTCGATGCGGATCATATCCTCATCGCAGAATGACAGGTGAGTGCGTAATTCCGTGGCAACAAGCGGATGGTCCGGATCATCAGGATAGGAGGCCTCGCCAGTAAAGGTCTCACCGCAAAGAGCGGAAAGATTATCGAAGAAAGCGGAATGGACATCTGCTTGCTCGTCGTTGTTGCATCCACTGACTCCTGTCGACAAAACGACAAATATGGAAATAAAAAGTGTGTATTTCATCGGACATTTATTTGGATGTTAAAGGACTATAACAAGATAGTATATAATTTTTCCTGAACAATTGTCATTATTTCAAATGGTCACATGAGTTAATATCAGGGAGGCAGTCGGTTAAGATATATTGATCCATTGGTGTCGGCAAGAGAATAAGTTGGTCAAAATATTTTAAATAGTAAAGTAACTGTAATGTAATTAGCTTTGGCATGTTTCATGCCTTCCGGCTAATCTGGTCCCGGATACGTGCGGGACATCGCGCAATAAACGATATATAACCTTTTCCGGAAGAAACCAGTACCTTAACATATGACCCATCCATATCCTCTGAAAGAAACGCCTTTAGCGAAAGAGGGGCTGATCTGGTTTATTATTGCGACAACGTTAGCAATTGTCAATTGGCTGGCCAGTGTGGGTGCTTATAGCGAACTACCTGGCGGAACCGGAAAATTGTTCCTGTTACATGTGATCTACAGTTATTTTGTTTTTCTTCACATTCTGGCTATGGTCGCGCTTTTTCGGATTACCATCTGGAAACATATCAGGACACTGAGAAATTTGTTTCAGGAGGCAGTCGGTATGTTGTTTGCTTTCATCGGGTTTTCCGGAGCAATGGTTAATCTGCAATGGTTTGGTGAATGGGCACACGGGTTGTTTTTTCCTGCGATTGAATTCGCGTTCAGTTTTTCCGATTCCATCATTCAGCTTTTCGTTCTGTTCGCCGTTATTGCGGCAACAGGAGTTTTTTCCATTTCCTACTACACCATGCGGTTGAATCTCAAGGATAGTTATCGCATTCATGTTGAAAGCGAGCGGCTTAGAAACGAACTTGAAACGGCAAGAGAAATGCAGATGGGTATCATGCCGTCAGAAGCACCAGCAATGTCCGGATTTGATATTGCCGGTTTCTGCATTCCTGCAACAGAGGTTGGCGGTGATTATTTTGACTATATATGGCTGGACGATACCCGGTCAAAACTGGGCCTTGCGATAGCAGATGTCAGCGGAAAAGGAATGAAGGCCGCCATGACCGCTGTCATGCTCAGTGGTATGCTTCATGCCCAATCTGCCCGGGATAAAAAAACAGAGGACATACTGGGCTCTGTGAACTCCCCGATGTGCAGGAAAACAGATCCGGGAATGTTTATCGCAATGCTTTTTGGAATACTGGATTCCCGGAGCGGAACTTTCACTTATACCAATGCAGGACAAATGCCGCCGTTACTTTACAGTAACGGGGAAGTGTGTGAACTTTCCGTGCAGGATGTCCGGCTGCCCGTCGGGGTGAAAGCCGGAGTGAATTACAACTCGGATTCTGTTGCACTGAAATCAGGTGATGTCCTGTTCCTTTATACGGATGGAGTAAATGAAGCTATGAATGAACAGCGTGAACTGTTTGGCTTGGAGCGGCTGAATCAGTCTTTGGCTGAGGCTGTCCGAAAAGAATCATCAAGCGAAGGCCTGGCACATCTGCAGTCAAAAATTGATGAATTTACGTGTGCACAGGCACGTCATGATGATATCACCATGGTAATGATCCGGCGCTCAAAGGACGGGAACGGTGAATACCGGAAGCCGGAACCTCAGAAAAATAACAAGTGAGCCATGATGGTGATGACCGGCAGGGTGATCAGTGTGCGAAGGATAAAAATGAGGATAAGCTCCCACAGGTTAAGCGGAATCTTTGATTTCAGGATGAGCGCGCCGACCTCGGACATGTAAATCAGCTGACTTACCGACAGTGCGGCGATAACAAACCGGGTGAGATCGCTTTCGATGCCGGCTGCAAGCACGGCCGGAATGAACATGTCGGCAAAACCGATCAGCGTGGCCGGAGCCGCGGCATGTGCTTCGGGAATTTGCAGCAGCTGAAGCAGCGGGATCATCGGGTAGGACAGCCACATGAACAGCGGGGTGAATTCCGCCAGAATGAGTGCCGAAATGCCGATCGCGAACACCAGCGGCAGCAGGGAAAAGAAGATATCGGCGACATTCAGCATGGAATTCCGGAGCAGCATGGCGGGTCCCGGCGCCTTTTTGGCACGGGCCATGGCCTTGAACAGCGAATCCATAAAAATATTTGTCTGATACAGCTTCTCCTCGACCAGTTTTTGCCCCACCGGCTCGTAATAGGTGTCCGGTTTGTGACATAGCGGAAGCAGGCGGGGAAGCACTACAGCCGCGATAATTCCCGCAACCACTACCGTGCCGTAATACTGCAGAAACATGTGGTTCAGATCCACGAAATTGATAATCACCAGACTGAAAGCAATGGACACAACGGAAAAGTTTGTGGCAATGACCGCCGATTCTCTCCGGCTGTAATACCCGTTTTGGTACTGCTGCATGGTAATCAGAACACCAACCGTACCCGATCCGAACCAGGATGCCGTAGCATCAATGGCACTGCGGCCGGGAAGATTGAATATCAGCCGGAATGGCTTGCGCACCAGACTGCCGATAAATTCCATGAAACCGTAATCGACAAGAAAGGGAAGGAAAATGGCTGCAAAAAGAAAGAAAGCAAGAAGGACGGTAATGAGCTCATTCAGCATGAGTCCGCCCGTAATATCGGCTGTTATGAACTCCGGTCCGGTCTGCAGGAGAGTCAGTGTCGCAAGAAGCGTACCTGCCAGCCTCATGGCAAGCCAGACCGGTCCGACATGGAACATTTCGTGAAACGGGCCCTGTTCAGCCCAGTCGGGACGTGCTGTTTTCACGAAAACAGTAATCAGACTCGATATCCAGAAAATGATTACCGCAATGGCGGGAAGTGACCTTCCCAGCAGTGACATAAGGAGGTCGGCAAGTATTCCCATGCCGACATTGATCGACCCGTCAAATGTGAATGGAATAAGAAACATGCCAATGCCGACCAGTGACGGCAGCAAAAAAATCAGGAAGTTGCGAGTGGTGAACAGTTCAGAGTCGGGCTCTTTTTGATCACCGGCCGGGTTGGATGTCATAAGAACGATTTCGTGCAGGTGTATTGCGGAATTGCGGAAAGGTATATATTACGGGCTGTCTGGTCAAGAAGGATATCATTGGAAAGAGTGATCACTGACAGTTACAAAAAACAAATCCCGGAAAAATTAGTAATGTGATGCAACATATCGGCCTGCTGCCAAGATTGATTATAGGAATTATATCCGGAATTCTCATCGGACTCTATCTGCCGGAGTGGACGGGACGTATCCTGTACACCTTCACCCATTTGTTCGGAGAGTTTCTGGGGTATATCGTGCCGCTGATTATCATAGGTTTCATTGTGGCGGGAATTGCCGAGCTCGGGGCAAAAGCCGGACGCCTGCTTGCCGGAACGGCCGGACTCGCCTATGTGTCCACCATCCTGGCAGGTATAGCCGCGTTTTTCATCGCTCTCGTTGTCATACCCCAGTTTATTACGCACGGGGCGGCCGGTGATCCGGATGCGGAGGGGCTGGTACCCTTTATCGAAATCAGCACTCCACCGATCATGGGCGTGATGACAGCGCTGGTGACAGCGTTCATATTCGGTCTCGGAATTAACTTCCTGAAGAATGAAAAGCAGCAGACCACCATGTTTCAGTTCGTGGAGGAATTCCGGTCAATCATTGTGCTGGTCATCACAAAAGTGATCATTCCGCTGCTGCCGGTTCATATTGCGGGTATCTTTGCGGATATGGCTGCCACAGGTGAAGCCTTTCAAACGCTTTCGGTGTTTGCACGGGTATTTGTTCTGATCATTCTGATGCATCTCGGCTATCTTGTCATTCAGTTTTCGATTGCAGCCAGCCGTGTCGGCGGAAATCCGCTGAAATCACTCAAAAACATGCTGCCGGCCTACACGACGGCGCTCGGCACCATGTCCAGCGCCGCCACCATCCCGGTGACCCTTCAAAGCGCAAAGTCCAACGGCGTATCGGAGCGCATTGCCGAATTTGTGATCCCGCTTTCGGCAACGATCCATCTTGCGGGTAGCACAATTACCCTTGTTGCCTGCTCGGTTGCTGTTGTGGTGCTCGACGGCGGAACCCCTGATTTTACAAACTTCTTTCCCTATATCATCCTGCTCGGGGTGACCATGATCGCAGCTCCGGGTGTGCCGGGAGGAGCCGTTGTTGCCGCCCTGGGACTGATGTCCTCAATCCTCGGTTTCACCGAAGCACAGCAGGGGCTGATGCTGGCCTTGTACATGGCTCAGGATGGTTTCGGCACCGCCTGCAACGTGACCGGAGACGGGGCCATTTCGCAGCTTATTGATTCGTGGTCCGACAAGCCGGAAGCAGAGCAGCCGGCCCGGGAAGCGTAAAAACGGGCATGTTCTGAAATGCAGGGGCAACCGTATGGCGGAGAATACTAAAAGCGCTTTTTTGTTAATTTAAATGAGCTTTTGAAGACCGTTATGCCGCAAATGAACTTGTTTTTAGATGAAATTTCCTGTACTGTATAGTATGAATATAAAACTGCCATCCGCTTTTGACTAACCGGAGACCAAAAGGTGGATCTGAAATCATCTGTTGACATAAGAGGGCACGCAAGAGGTGGCCAGGGAATGGTTACCGCTTTCGAAATTCTCGCAAAAGTATGCAGCTATCGCTATGATCTGGAGGTGCAGGCATTTCCGTTTTTTGGCGTTGAGCGTACTGGTGCACCCATTCAGGCGTATCTCAGGGTTTCCCCCGAACCGATACAGAACCGCAGTTACATTTATCACCCGGACCTGGTGGTCGTCTTTGATGAAGGGCTGATGGATCAGCAGGCGATTACCGGCGGGATTTCGGAAAACGCGGTCATTCTGATCAACAGTGATCATCCGCCCGAACATTTTAAAATCGCGGGCGCACATGTATGCACGGTGCCCGCCACCCGTATATCCGTGGCCAACCGGCTGGGCAGCAAGTCACTGCCGATTGTCAATGCGGCCATGACCGGTGCCGTTCTGAAAATACTGGGAGCAGATATTGAGCAGGCCGAAGCGATTATTGCACAGGAGGTACCTTCGAAACCGGATGCCAATGTCGAGTCAGCACGTATCGCCTTTGGCCAGGTCGTTATGCCAGGGTCTTTCACAATCGATGATTTTGCGCGGCAGCTGTCCAAAAAAAACGGTGATCCCGCCATTGAAACCAACGGATCGGCAACATCGCTGAAAACAGATTCCCAAAGTCCGGGCCCGGTCGTTCCGCACTGGAACAAACCGATGTCGCTCAACAAAACCGGCAGCTGGCGGGTTATTGCGCCGAAATACACCAGTATCATTCCGCCCTGTTCGAACGACTGTCCGGCCGGGACCGACGTACGAAAATTCCTGGCCCAGGCGTCAGAGGGAAAATTTGAAGATGCTTACCGCACAATCTACTCCCACAATCCATTTCCTGCAATCTGCGGACGCGTATGCCCTCACTTCTGTCAGCAGAACTGCAACCGGATCAATCTCGACGGCGAAGTCAACATTGGTGCCATTGAGCGCTTCATCGGCGATCAGAACCGCTCTTTTTCCCACAAAAAGCTTCCGGTAACGCAAAAAGAAAAAATTGCGGTCATCGGATCGGGTCCTGCCGGGTTGACCGCCGCACTGCGCCTTCGCACTCAGGGGTACGCCGTGACGGTTTTCGAAGCGATGCCGAAAGCCGGCGGGATGATGCGGTCCGGAATACCCCTGTTTCGTCTGCCCGACGATGTACTTGACCGGGAGATCAGAATGATCGAAGAGCAGGGCGTGGAGATTGTACTAAACCGCAAAGTGACCGTTGATGAGCTTGCGCCTGACTATCCGGTAATTATCACGGCTGTCGGCTCCCATGTTGGCACGGATATGAACCTGGGTGACGATGCTGAGGTTATTGATGGCATTGCATTCCTCCGTGAAATCAAATTCAGTCAGAACGGCTTGCCTGTCAGCATACGTCCCAGCGACGAAACTGCCATTGTAGGCGGCGGCAATACGGCCATTGATGTCGCAAGAACAGCACTTCGGCTCGGAGCCAGACCCACGATTTATTACCGTCGTACCCGGAATGAAATGCCGGCGATTGCCCATGAAGTGGAAGAGGCTATTCGCGAAGGAGTTGCTATTGAGTTCCTTACGGCTCCAACCGGATTGAAAAAACGCACCGACGGCCGGCTTGAAATGACGTATCAAAGGATGAAACTGGGTGAACCCGATCAATCCGGAAGGAGGAGACCGGTGCCCGTTGAAGGATCTGAAACCACCGTCGTTATCGATCATATTGTCAAGGCAATAGGACAGCGTTTCGATGGCCATGCCTTTGCCGGCCGGCAGGTTAAACCCGCCCAGGGCAGACTCTTGTTTGATGATGATGACCCCGGCACCGCACTGTTCTGCGCCGGTGATATGGCCTGGGGCGGAACCGTGGCCGAAGCCATAGGAAGCGGCAATGATGCCGCAGATGAAGTTATGGCCTGGTTAGCCGGTCAGAATTGGAAAAAGCAGAAGAACGGCACCCGCATCGCCACCCCGGATGACATCAATTTTGCCTACTACCTGCCGACGCCGGGCAATCCCACACCCGCAGAACGTCCCGAAAACCTGTTCGGTGATTTCCGGGAAGTGGCACGCGGACTCTCAAAAGAAACTGCGGTTGCGGAAGCCGGCCGCTGCCTGCACTGTGGCGACTGTTTCAACTGCGGCAACTGCCTGAATTACTGTCCCGACGCCGCCATCTTCATCGATGAAGAGAACCGGCTCCGGATAGATTACGACTACTGCAAGGGATGCGGCATTTGTATTCGGGAATGCCCGTGTTCCGCTATTGACTATGACCTTACTTCAGAGGGAGGCTGATGATTATGTCACAGCTTGAAGCGATTGAGAAACAGAGAAAAACGGGGCCGGGTCCTGCATCCCGGCATGTGAAAAAAGTGCTGAAAGGCAATGCCGCCGCCGCGCTTGCCGCCAGGCTTTGCCGTGTCAGTTTCGTGACGGCGTATCCGATAACACCGCAAACCTCTATCATCGAGGAGATCAACGCCATGATCGCCCGCAAGGAGTTCGATGCCACCTGTGTCAACATGGAGAGCGAACATTCCGTTTTTGCTGCTTTGAAGGGCGCTTCACTGGTTGGAGAGAGGGTTTTTACCGCCACAAGCGGACAAGGCCTGCTCTATGCTCATGAAGTGCTCCACGCCATCGCTCATATGCGGCTTCCCATCGTTGCCTGCAATGTGGGGCGGCCATCCTATCCGTGGAATATCTGGGCCGATCAGACCGACTCCATTTCCCAAAGAGATACCGGCTGGATTCAATTTTACTGCGAAAGCGCCCAGGAAGTGCTCGATACCATCATCCAGTCATACAAAATTGCCGAAAGCAGCAATATGCCGGTGATGGTCGTTCTGGATGCATTCTATCTGAGCCACACAAGCGAAAACGTCTATGTGCCGGAACAGCAGCTGGTAGATGATTTTTGTCCGCATGAGCGAAGGACCAGCGACCGCGTTGATCCGAAAGATCCCAAATCTTTTGGGGGGCTGGTTGACCCGTCCAAATATGATACCTACAACCGTGCGCACTGGGAAGAGATGTGCCGGATTGAGGAGCAAACCGATGCCGTCGGGCGGGAATTTGAGCAATTTTTCGGCCGGAATTACGGAGCTGTGGAGGCAGTGAATATCGGGCCTCAGACCAAAACCGTTCTGGTCACCATGTCTTCGATCACTACAACGGCAAGACAGGTCATTGCAGACCATGAGGATACGGGCCTGCTTAAAATCCGCCTTTTCAAGCCGTTCCCCAAAGACTCGGTGCGAAAAGCGCTGGACCGGACAGCCAAAGACTGCAATGTGGTGGCCGTTGACCGGAATTATACGGCCGACCGCGAAGGGGCGTTGCTGCAGCAGCTCAGGCAGACCATGTGCAAGACGGACAGGAAACTGTTCGGCGTGTATGCCGGATTGGGCGGGCGAGATGTTTCACCGCAGACCATCCGGAACATTCTCGATATCGACTACTCCTCACCGGACACCGAAGAAATTAACTGGATACAATGATGTGAACATAACCGGGCTATCGCCGGGTCACACAGGCTCATGATTAAACACGGTCATGGTATTACATCGGACGATATAAATCCAAACATTTAAACACATGAAACCCGATACCGATTTTATCATAACCGGGGAACAGGTCAGCAAAGGAGCGCTGAGCTGCCGCGGGTGCGGATGGTCGCTGCTGGCCAGATATGTCTCCAATGTGATGGGTCCGGAAACGGTGTATGTGGTTCCGGCGTGCTGTTTTTCCATAATTGCCGGGCCCAGCCCGATGAATCTGATGAACGGTACGGTAGTGCATACCCTGTTTGCCGCAGCTGCTGCTACAGCAACGGGGGTGCGGCATGCACTGGACCGTCAGGGCAAGCAGGAAACCAATGTTGTAGTGCTTGCCGGAGACGGAGGCACATTCGATATCGGGCTGCAGGCATTATCCGGTGCGGCATCCCGGGAGGAAAATATTCTGTTCATTTGCAATAACAACGGGGCCTACATGAATACCGGAGTTCAGAGCAGCGCCGGAACCCCCTCCGGCGTGCGGACCACCACCGATCCGTCCGGCAAGGCCACACCGGCTAAAAATGTTATGGAAATTATTGAGGCGCATAACATACCCTATTTTGCAACAGCCTCGCCCGCCTTTCTCAGAGATCTTCAGCGCAAGCTGGAAAAAGCGAAAGAAGCCCGGGGGTTCCGTTTTCTGATGGTGGACGGGCCCTGTCCGCCCGGACACAAGCACGAACCTGCCATATCCATCGAACTTGCCAGGATTGCTGTCGAGACCCGCTTTTTCCCGCTTTTTGAATCCGCGAACGGCGGTATAGAAATCAACTATTTTCCGCAAAAGAACCTGCCTGTGGATGATTACCTCAAGAGACAGGGACGTTTTGCCCATCTGTACAGTGACGGTTCGGAAAGCCGGGCGCCGGCATCCGGCCAGGATTCAGGGGCACATGCCAACGGGAATCAGACCAGGGAGACATCCGGAAAAAATCAGGAGATGCTCAACGCCATCCAGATGCAGGTAGATCAGCAGTGGGAAAAACTGATGGGCAAGCAAACTGTATCTAAAGTGTGATAGTCCGTTCCGGCTGAAGCATCGATTTCTTATCTTGGCCTCTTCTTTGATTCATCACTGAGACGTGATGATTCTGCAACCAAAACTTATTGTCATTTTTAGCTGACGTACCCCATGCATTCATATTACACTCTGTTTTTAACCTTTTTTTTGAGCAGCTGGCTGTTGATCTCCTGCGCTGAGCCGGCGCTGATGCTGACCGAATATGATGACGATGAGCTTCTTGAGTTCACAGTAAGCGATGATACCTATTATTTCCGGACGGGAGCGGGTATCTACGAACTTCAGTTCTATTCTCAGGAAATTCTGGAAGTGGGTTTTCTGCCTTCCGGATCTGAATCGGAAATGGCGGCGATCAGAAAGATGGAGGAGGAAGTCGGTACGGACGGGGATGACGATGCTTCTGATGATCCGGCCGAGCCACCGGAGAAACAGGAAAAAATCCGCTATCAGTCACATGCGGTCGTAATGGAACCGCGGCATCCTGCTGTGCAGGTCGAGCAGGATGATGAGCGCATCCAGCTGCATACCAGCGGGGTGAGCGTGATTTACCACATCCCCGATGCCCGCTTTTCGTTCTATTATGACGGTGACAGGATTCTGCAGGAACACGACGGCTTTGTGCAAAATGAAGATGACGACGGATACCGCGTGGACTTCCGCATTTCCGAAACCGAGATGCTTATGGGCGGCGGGTCCCGCGCGCTGGGTATGGACCGGCGGGGACACAGACTCGAACTCTACAACCGCGCGCACTTCGGTTACGAAACCCGGTCGGAGCTGATCAACTACACCCTGCCCATGGTGCTCTCATCCGGTATGTATGCCGTTCATTTCGACAATCCCACAACAGGTTATCTTGATCTGGACAGTCAGAACGACGGAACCCTGGGATTTGAAGCGCACTCCGGCCGCCAGGTCTATCAAATCATTGCCGGTGACCGGTGGGAAAAGATCATCGAAAATTACACCGAATTGACCGGCCACCAGCCGCTGCCGCCACGGTGGACTTTCGGCAGCTTTGCAAGCCGGTTCGGATACCGCTCGCAGGAGGAGGTGAAAGAGACGGCTGCCAGATATCATGAAGAAGAAATTCCGCTTGATGCGATTATTCTGGATCTGTACTGGTTTGGCCAGGAAATGAAGGGTACGATGGGAAATCTTGCATTTGAAGAAGAGACCTTCCCCGAGCCGGCCCAAATGGTGAGTGAGCTCGAAGAGGCCGGTGTCAGGACGGTTCTGATCACCGAACCTTTCGTACTGACGACCTCAGACAGGTGGGATGAAGTCGTCGAAGAAGAAGTCCTAGCCCTGGACACCCTTGGCAACCCGGCTGTTTACGACTTCTTTTTCGGTGAGACCGGACTCATCGACGTGTTCAAGCCCGAAGGTGAACAGTGGTTCTGGAATATCTATCAGGAATTGAAGGAGAACTATGGTATTCACGGATGGTGGGGTGACCTTGGCGAGCCGGAAGTCCACCCCGACTGGGTGCGTCATCACGGCGGCACGGCCAGGGATGTGCACAATATCTACGGACACCAGTGGGGAAAGCTGATCCACCAAGGCTATGAGCGGCACTATCCTGACAAACGTCCGTTTATTCTGATGCGGGCCGGGTATTCCGGTTCTCAGCGCATCGGCATGATTCCATGGACCGGTGACGTCAGCCGGACGTGGGGCGGGCTGAAGCCGCAGCCCGAGATTTCATTGCAAATGGGCCTGCAGGGCATCGCGTATCTGCACTCCGATCTGGGAGGGTTTGCCGGTGACGTGGTGGATGATGAGCTGTATGTCCGGTGGATGCAGTATGGTGTGTTTCAGCCCGTGTACCGTCCGCACGCGCAGGATGAGATACCCTCCGAGCCGGTTTTCCGGAGTGAGGAAGCGATGAAGCTGTCAAAACAAGCTATTGAGCTGCGTTACCGGCTGCTTCCGTACATTTACACTGCGGCATTTCAGAATACACAAACAGGTATTCCGTTCATGCGTCCGCTCTTTTTTGAGGAGCCGGATAACCATGCCATTTACCGGGTCTCCGGAACCTACCTCTTCGGTGATGATATTCTCACAGCTCCGGTGCTGCGCCAGGGCAAAAAAGAGGTGCCCGCATACATGCCCGATACGGGGAACTGGATCGATTTTTACACTGGCGAGTGCTACGAGGGCGGCCAGCGGCATTGGATACCGGCAAAAGAAGACCGGATTCCGACGTTTGTCAGGGGCGGGGCAGTCATTCCGCTGGCGGACCTGGTGCAATCCACGGAAGATTACAGCGTGGAACATCTCACCCTGAAATACTTTTTCGATGCAGGTGCCTCCGGGTATGAGACCAGAATCTATCACGATGACGGTCTGACCAGGGATGCATTTGGTCGTGATATGTATGAGAAGCTGCTGATTGGCGTTGAGCCGGAGGCCGGGGATGATGACACCGGCCGGCAGGTGACCATAACATTTGAAACCGAAACCGGCGATGCGTTTTCTGATGAAGACGGGTTTTCAGAAATATCGCTGCATGCGTCCAATTTTCCGGCGAATCCGGATAGCGTCGTACTGAACGGAGAGGAGACAGGTTTTTCCTATGATCCGGAGAGCAAAATACTGGAAGTCAGCACATTCCTGCTTGAGTCGGGTCGGAATGTGCTGACATTGAAATTTTAACCGGAAGGGCAGGACTGCCCAACGGCCGGGATTACTCGCCGGACTCTTCCTGCTTAAGGTACCGGTTCATCCAGTCGATCTGCCGCTCCACCATATCGATCCGGAATTTCGGTTCCCGGATTCCGTGAGGTTGACGGGGGTAGGTTACCATTTGCGTCTCTATATCCAGGCGTTTGAGTGCGTTGTAGAGTTCAAAGCCTTGCGTCGGCGGGACACGGACGTCTTCCTCCGGATGAAGAATAAGCGTTGGTGTGCTTATATTTTCGACGTTGAAAATGGCCGAATGCTTTTTGAAGCGATCATAGTTTTCCCAAAACTCCGCTTCGAAATAGTCTGGCAGGAAACCGGGGATGTCGGCGGTGCCGGTCATGCTGATCAGATTTGTGACGCCCGCACCCACGATGGACGCCTGAAACCGGTCGGTCCTGGTAATCGCAAATGAAGCCATATATCCGCCATAGGACCATCCCATTATTCCCTGACGCTCCTCATCCACCATTCCGCGTTCCACCAGGTAGTCAATTCCGGCCTTCATGTCCTCAAGATCGCCGTATCCCCAGTCAGAAACATTGGCAAACCGGAATTCCCTGCCGTATCCGCCCGAACCGCGAAAATTGGGCCTGAGCACAAAATAGCCCTCTGCGGCAAACTGCTGAAGCGGGGCAAATGATGAAGCAAGGTAGCTTTCGCCATACACTCCGGTCGGGCCGCCATGCACATCCAGAATAACCGGATAGGTTTTACCTTCTTCGTAATCAAGGGGATAAATAAGCGGAGATTCAATCTCCAGTCCGTCAAACGACTCCCAGATGATGACTTCAGCACGGGCAAGTTCGGTGAGTTCAAATCCCTCGTTGATATCGGTCAGCCGGTCAGGCTGAAAATCACTTTCATCAGATACAATCACATCCGGTGACTTGTGAAAATCCTGATGGATGGCGGCAAGGCGGGTGCCGTCTGCGTTCAGCGACAATCCGGTGAACCGACCGTCGCCCCGGGTGATCTGGCGGTATTCACCGCCGTCAACAGGCATGGCAAACAGATCGATGGAGGTCCGGTGCAGCTCTGTGTAGTAAATGGACTCACCATCAGGTGCCCATTCCATCAGCCTGGCCTCATCATCAAATGTTTCACCGAGCTGACGGTAGGAGCCGTCCTCCAGATCCATCACAAAAATGTAGTAGTGACCGGGCCAGCGGGGATCACCGTTATCCGAGGTGAATGCCAGATAGTTGCCGTCCGGTGAGTAAAGCGGCGTTGTGTCACTGCCGCCCAGATCGATGATTTTTTCCACCGCCCCGCTGTCGGACGGCACCGTTGAGATGCTGGTTTCGGGCCAGTACTGGGTGCCCGGGCGGGGCTGATGGTCGAAGACAATGGTTTCATCATCGGGAGACCAGTCAAAATGTCCGACATGAAATTCGCCTTCTGTGAGACGGCGGATGTCTGCCGAAGCTTCCTTCTCCGGTTCAACTTCAAAAACATAGATGTGAGCATATCTGAGGTCTTCATCGACAACATTGACGTCCCGGCGCTCACGGCGGCGCTGCTCTTCCTCGTCCGTCGGCGGATCGGTCATGGAGAAAGCGATGTGGCTGCCGCTGTTGGACCATCGGTAGCTGCTTACACTGCCATCCGCCTCTGTGACCTGCCAGGCCTCGCCGCCTTTGGGGTCAATCATCCATATTTGATTGCCGTCATCATTGCGTCCGGATGTAAAACTCAGATAACGACCGTCCGGAGACCACTGGGGGTTGGATGCAGAGTGATCTCCCCGGGTGAGCTGGTACTGGCGGGACCCGTCAGAGCGGACCATATGAATGTGCGTCAGATAATCACTTTTGTCTCCTTCCGTACGCGCTTCTGATACGGTAAAGGCAATCCATTCGCCATCGGGTGAAATTTCAGTGCTTCCGGCGTTCCGAAAGTTCTCGACGATATACTCCGGAGACCAGTGCTCATCGTTGCCGTTTTTATTTTCATGATCATCACTCGTGGATGGCTCGCTTGCGGCAATAGAACTGCTGCCGCATCCCGTAAGAACGAAAAAAGACAGTGTAAATAACAGAACCTGTTTGTTCATGCTGAATTGTATTTGGTGATAGTTGGATGGGAAATGTTTGCAATACCTGGTGCAGCAAGGCTGTCCCGGTGCAATAATCAGGGCTTATAAGTCACACAGGGTAAAGGATAAACAGGATTGACGGAAAAAGAAAAGGGAATGTTGTGACGGAACGGGCGGTTATAATCGATGATAGATGTCATTAAACGAAAAAAACTGTCGGGGTGTACATATGCCTTTATCTGCCGGAGACCGGGCGCCTGAATTCACATTATCTGATCATCAGGGCCGGAACACATCCCTCACGGAACTGCTGAAAAACGGTCCGCTCGTGCTTTTCTTTTATCCCAAAGACGACTCGCCCGGATGCACCAGGCAAGCCTGTTCGTTCCGGGATAACTACGAGACCTTGCTGTCGCGCGGTGTCTCCGTTGCCGGAATCAGCAAAGATTCCGGGGAGGATCACAAGTCATTTATTGAAAAACACCAGCTGCCGTATCCCCTTCTGGTGGATACGGACGGGAGCATTCACGAAAATTATGGTTGCCAGACGCTTTTCGGAATGCTGACCAGGCGGATTACCTATCTGATCGATACCGATCGCACCATTCTGCTGGCACACGAAGATAATTTTCGCATGGGAAGCCATGTGGAGGCTGTAATCGGGGCACTGAGCTTAAAAGCGGAAAAACAGAAGGCTGATTAGTCTGCGGATCCGGGCCATCCGGGTGATCCCGTTTATCCCGGCATCACGGCCGCGAAATATATTCCGGAGACATACCTGCTCAGGTGTTCAGAAGCTCATCTTTCTCCTGCATTCTCGGGCTAGCCTTGAAAAAGGCAAAAACGATGCTGATGAGTACGTAGATGCCAAATCTGGGCGCACTGAGAAACACCTCGTTCTCTGTATGAAAGCTGTAGAGCCATTCAAACAGGAAGTGCGCAGCGCAGACACCGCCAAGAAACCACAGTATTGAGTAAATAATATTTGTCATACGGCCGGATAGATCATCCGCGTGGCGCCAGGGTCAGCCCAGTTCCAGCGGACCGGATTCGTCATCCCCTTCGTACCACTTGAGTTCAATTTCCAGTTTATGCCGCAAGCCTTTTTTGGGCTTTTGCTCATGCTCAAACTCGACATCCAGCATGACGTTGGCAGGCAATTCCACATTTACCTCATCAGTTCCTTGTTTCAGCAGGACATTGCCTTTCTCCACCTTGTCGGCAAGCTGGCGCAGAAAATCTGCGGCTTCGGCAAGGGATCGCCGCTCCTTTTTCTTGAAAAGCTGCACTTCACGAGTCATAATATTCCGTATTTAGGGTTGAAAAGTTGTAACCGGATAATCAGGTTAAACGTTAATTACGCACGTAAAAATATACAAATCGGGATATTCTGCAACAGATTTAATCACATAGTAGCGGAAGGCATACAAATGTGTAACTTTCGGCAAGATCGTGCGTCATACGGTTGAATGATACATAACTCTTGATGACACGATCAGGCCGTCAACCCGCATATCGCAGAGTTTAACAGATGAAGTCGAACGACTTGCCGGATCCCGAGATAATCAACCGCATTCTCGACGGGGAAAAGGAACTGTATCGTGTGATCATTCAACGATACACCACATTGGTATTGCATGTGGTCAGAAGGTATGAAACAGATACTCAGCAGTCTGAAGAAATGGCACATGATGTTTTCCTGAAAGTGTACGAGCGTCTCGGTCAGTTCAGAGGTAATGCTGCTTTTTCCTCCTGGATTTACCGGCTTGCCCATAATCATTGCCTGGATCAGACCCGGCGCAATAAGTATCGGCAAACGATATACACTGAAATGCCGGATCATAACACAAAAGACATGGAGGACCTTTCGGCCTCTGCTGATAAAGCGATACTCGCAGAAGACACTTCGGCCATTTTGGAATGGGCCATGGGAAAAATAAGTGATAAGTACATTGTGCCCCTTCTAATGAAATACCGGGACGGATTTTCATATGATGAAATATCCCGTGATCTGAAGGTGCCGGTTGGAGCATTGAAAGTAAGAGTGCATCGGGCCAGAAAAGAACTTAAAAACTATCTGGAGCAGGTGATATGACTATAAACAAAGATGAATTGCTGAGGCGTTTTCTTGATGGGGAGCTCTCTGAGTCCGAAGAGCAGAAGGCACTGCATGTCATTGCCGACGATCCCGAACTCAGGCAGATACTGAAATTTGATCTGCATTTGCGGCAGAACCTTTCACGTGAACCGCAAAGCAGCAAATTTGTGCAACATGATATTAATTCTGCCGACAGTCCCGGTTTTAACCCGGAAAATCTTGAAAACCGAGTGATGCATTCCCTGAAACTTCATGAAAAATCAGGCGAGAGCATAGCATCTGAACAGGTGAATATGCCGGGAAAAAGCCGGAAACGGACCGTACTAAACAGGTTGACTGAGACAATCAGAAGCTTGTGGCAGCCCAGAGAAGTCCTCTGGCGCCCGGTATGGTCTGTGGGAGTTGCGGTCTTCTTATTGCTGATACTCGTTTTGAGTCCGGTCATGATTATGTCTCTGATGGAACAGGAGCCCCAAAGAGCCCCGGACATGCCCGTCCGTCAAATTGTCGAACAAACCACAGATCAGGTGATGATGCGTTTTGTTTATGTCGACAGAGAAGCCGAATCCGTAGCCGTTGCCGGTGATTTCAGCGACTGGGAGCCGATACAACTGAACCGGCAAAATATTAATGGTGATGTAGCATGGACGGGCATTATTCCGTTGCCTCGTGGAGAACATCGTTACATGTTTATAAAAGACGGAGAGGATTGGGCTACCGATCCCCTCGCTAACCGGTTTGTTGACGATGGATTTGGCAATAAAAATGCAGTAATCAGTCTATGATCGGAAAACTGCTGACAACCATGATACTCGCAGCAATTATACTTGGATGGAACAAAGCCTCCGCTCAGCGCGTCGAGTCCAACATTAGTCTCTCAGCAACCGGAGGATATGCGACAAATTCATACCTCGTATCAGGGATGCCCCTCTGGGACCGCAGATACAAAAGCCTCTATTCTGCTCTTTCTCCCAGTGGGTCACTTCGCATTCGGGGTCGTGACCGAAGCCTCTCACTTTACGGCGGAGGAAACTTGTTGCAGTTTACTGATGACAGAGAAGCCTGGTTAGGTGGCAATGTGGCGGCAACGTATCGTGAGCAGGTATACTCAACGCTTTCATTGCAGGCAACCGGCGGATTTGATGGAATTTCTGCTGATTACAACAGAAATATGAGGTGGCTTCAAACGGGGGTACGGTGGCTTATAAGTCCGTTTTTACAAGTGGATGCGTCTGTCGGAACCGGACGCTGGTCGGTCAGTGATTTCGGAGATGATAACAGTGATGTATCAGATCGGTTCAGCATCATATCATCAGGTCTTGAATACTGGCCGGACTTTCGCTGGCGTATTCAAGCCAGGTTTTCAACTGCAATCGACAATATCACAAATCTGAATGATGGATTTACAGGAACAGTTACCGTATCCAGATTTCTGTATCGGGGTACAGTAGTGACGTTACGTTCCGGACTTGAGCATTATTCTTCCGAATATGCGGCAGGTATTGTAACAGAGGCTCAGTCCTTGCCGGAAGCAGGAGTGACCAATCACTCTGAAATGACACGAGCCCATCAGCAGGTCTTTTCCGGAGACATACTTGAGACTGCAGATGAAACTGGTGAAGAAGTTATCAGACTCGATGATCAGTTTTACAGGACGATGCTGCAGGTATCGCATCCGCTGAGCAGTCGTGTAACACTGACCGGAACGGTATCCGGACTGTTATGGACCAGCAGTCAGGACGATCGCATTGTACCCGATTTTCAGGTTTCCGCAGGGGTTCGGGTTCCTTTTTCAGTTAATGTCAGAAGAAAAGGGGACCTGAAATCCGTGAGATGGAAATCGACAGAACCGGGCAGTGCCGTTATTTCTGTCAGGTACAGCGAACAGGCAGATCTGTATATCACCGGCAATTTTAATGACTGGGAGGAACCCGGCGAACCACTGATCAAATCCGGACGTAATGAATATCGTGCGGAGCTGGATATGCAGATTGGAGCGCATGAATTTAAAATCGGGAAAAAAGATAATGGCAGTCTGGAATGGCTTGAGCTTCCAGATAATGCTGAAACCGTGAGTGACGGATTTGGTGGTCGCAACGGCAGGGTTTTTATCGATGAATGAGCGAAGAAGACTATGAAAAATCAGATCAGAACAGAATATTATGACTCAGAAAGCCAACAAACTGATCGGAAAAGAGCCGAAGGTAATATATCGGAGCTCTCTGCTCATCCAATGAATGAAAAATGGAATGTAATACAGGCTGACGTGCGATCCTTTAATCTCAAAAACAGATATATCTCAGAACGAATGTTTGGAAAATTTGATTTGCAAAGGGTATTCGCTGCATTGGTTGTGCTGTTCCTTGTTTTGGTCAGTGGCACGCATGCTCGCGGTGCAGATGAATATCGTCAGATGCTGCAGCGAGGAGTTGAAGCGGGTATGGATGCAGATGGGCTGGAAACGGTGATCTCACGGGCGCGGGATCGGCAGATTGGTCCGGAGCAGCTTGACCAACTTCTCACTCCGGCAATTTCGCTCGCTGAAGCTGATCTGCCTTATCATAGTGTACTCCAGAAAGCCATGGAAGGTATGGCAAAGCGAGTTCCGCCAGATAACATCCGAAATGTTCTCAACCAGATGACCGAGGGACTGAATCGATCGGCAACAATCATAGATGACTGGATGCAGCAGGAAAGGGTCAGATCATCTGTTATATCTGCTCTTGGTGACAGGGATGAGCAGATTGTTATCAGGCAGCTTCGTAATCAGCTTTTGGAAAACACATCATACGCGTTGCAGCAGGATATTGGGGAGGATGCCATCAGGAACTTTCTGAGTCATGTCATTAGTGAAAATGTCATCGACCAAAGCGGTCTGTCTTCCGTAGCTTCTGCTGTTCGCGCTTTTCCGGATTTGCCCACCTCAAGAGACGATCCGGCATCGAGCAACATAATTCTGATTCGGGCATTGAAATCAGGCTTCAGTGCCGGAGAAATTCAGCAGCTGCCTGATGCCCTCCGGTCGGCGAAATTTCGGAGTGAAATGCCGGCAGAACACATTGCAAGAGGTATGAACAGACAAATGGAAGAAGGTGTACCCAGTGAGCATATCCTGAAAAATCTGTTTCAGGGAAATGTAAGAGGAGGCCCGCCCGGTTTTGCACCACCCGGTTTGGGAGGAGATGGTGATGAGGGCAGAGGCAGAGGGCGGGACCGAAGACCTGATGAGCCGCCCGGCGGACCACCTGACGATCCGCCCGGCGGACCTCCGGATTCACCGTAGTATATAACGGTACCTGACATGATAGATTACGCAATTCTATGAAATTACCAGGCATTGCATTGAAAATTGCTGTAGTAATAGTAATTCAAGATGAAGAGGGATTTAAATGCAATTCTTTTTGTAACCAGTTTCTTTTTCATGCGTCATACGAATAACCCAAATATTTAGTAGTTGTTTTAATCAGATACATAAACAAAGAGGTGTACCATGGAACGACAGAAAGTAGCAACGAATCGTCCGGCAGTATTTACAACCATGTCGATGGCTTTGATGCTGTTTTTATTCACAGGATGTGATCAGTGGATCGGTTCTTCATCCGACGGTTCGGGCACGATGGAGGTCATACTTCATGACAATCCCGGTGACTATGAGGAGCTCTGGATAGACGTTCAGCGAGTGGAGGTTAACAATCAGGAGGATGAAGAGTCCGGATGGGTTGTGATCAATGAGCCGCAGGAACGCTATAATTTGCTCGAACTTGTAAATGGCGCCCAGGAAGTGCTGGGTGAAGCGGAGCTGGAAGAAGGAACCTACCGCCAGATTCGCCTGATTCTTGGTGATGACAATGAACTGGTGGTAAATGGAGAAAGCTATCCGCTTCAGACACCGTCAGCGCAGCAGTCAGGACTGAAGCTGAATATTGATGCACAAATTACAGCCGGTATTACTTATACGGTGTATCTGGACTTCGATGCCTCCCGGTCCATAGTCAAAAAAGGACAATCTCAGGGGCCGTATCCTTACCTGCTCAAGCCGGTCATCCGGGCTTACACTCAGGCAGAGACCGGCATCATAAGCGGGGCTGTTGAACCTGCAGAAGCCGATCCCTGGATATATGCCATTGCCGGTGAAGATACCGTAGCCTCTACCCGCGGCGAAGAGAATACCGGTGAGTTTATGCTTATGGGACTGCCTGAAGATGTTTACACTGTTGCTGTAGATCCTGCCAGTGAAGATTTCAGCGAAGCACTTATCGAGGATGTGGAAGTGTTTGCCGGTGAAGAAACGGATCTTGGCACGATTGAACTTGAGCCGGCAGAATAGGCATTCCGGCAAGGATCATCGATAACAGCTGCAGGTTGCAGATGCATACTGAAAATGGTCTGATACCATAACTGAAGCAGCTTGCAGCGCAGCATATTTACAGCCGAAGGGCGCATATTTTATTTGTGCGTTCTTGGGCTTTTTTTATTAATCAGCCTGTTAAATTTTTCTGCAGCACGAAGATACAAGGGGTCACACAACTCAGGCAACAACGGTCCGCAGAACTCCGGAACCTCCCGCCGGCTGTAATACCCGGGGAGATGCTCCGTCAGGTATCGGGCTCCGCCTTCCGGATCCGCAGCACCATATACAACTCGGCCGATGCGATGGAGGATGAGGCTGCCAAAGCACATGACACAGGGTTCAAGTGTGGTATAGCACGTCATCTGTCTGCTTTTGGGCCAGAGATGCACCGGGACATTGCGAAGTGCCTCCATTTCAGCATGGCGTCCCGGATGAAAATCAGGATTTTGTACCGCATTTTTCCCCTCGCTGATAATCTTGCCTTCAAATGTGATCAGAGCTCCGACGGGTATATTCCCGCTATCTTCAGCCTCACGGGCAATTTTTGCGGCTTTTTTGAGGAATTCAATATCCATCTTTGGAAAAATCTGAAATTTCTTACAGAAGGAAATCAATATAATTGCACATTCAAAAGAATTTCATTAATCTTTAGGTCGCTATGTGTATTTAGCAGTTACAGCAACATCAGTTGTAATGAACAGATATATATAGCATTTACATGATACAACAAATAATGTTAAAGGTATAAATATGTCAGAAGAACGAGAAACCGGCGTTGTCAAATGGTTTAATGGTGGAAAAGGATTTGGATTTATCAGCCGGGATAGTGGCGATGATATCTTCGTGCACTTCAGCGAAATCAATGAAGATGGTTTCAAGACACTGGACGAAGGCCAGAAAGTTGAATTCACTGTTGATGAAGGGGAAAAAGGATTATACGCAAAAGAAGTAACCAAGATTTAGTATAGTCCGGAAACAAACTTTCAAAAGGGTTGGAAAGAGTTAAACCTTTCCGGCCCTTTTTATGATTACCGGTCGGTTTGCACCAGATACCGGCCGATATTCAAGGGAGTGAGAGACCTGAAGTTTTTTTGGGGTGGAAGTGTTGCGTTTTCAAAACATCAGAAAAACCCGGCGACTCAGTCTGAACTGTGAGGTGCCGGGGTAACGAGACTGCGGAAAACCAAAAGAAGGGCAATAATTCCGGATACCATCATATATTGGCCCAGCTCTGCAAACCGGCCTTGCCGGATCGATTTGGATATCAAAAATCTGAGCAGTTGCAAATGCGATCGAAGCCGCAGCCACAGGCCAGAGGACCGCTCCAGATTGGGCTCAACCCGGTCGAGAAAATTTCTCCCGGGTACCCAAAAATGATCGTAACGCGGAAAAACGGAGATCGCAGTGCTCATCAGAAAAAGCTGAAAGTCCAGCCAGGCCATATTGACCGAGCTGTTAACAGCTTTGGCAGAAGGATCGATAATATAAATTGTTCTGGTTTCGCTGTTCAGCAGAATATTCCTGAGATGTAAATCACCGTGCAGGGCATACGTGCCTTCTGTTGTGTGCGATTGATCCAGTATATACGCAAACCAGTCGGAAACGGCTTTTGTAAGGTCCAGCATCTCTTTGTAATGAAGTCTGAATTGAACAGAAACCGCATCTGCGCGTGGCATTGATGCGGCAGCGTTATCCGTTTCCACAGGTGAGGGTACCAGCACGGTCACCTGATAACCATTTCCGAATGTGAGTTCCCCGGGCGTGAATTGTTCAAGCCTTTTTGCCACAGCAATACAGTCGTGCATCTCGTGATCACTGCGGTATTTTTTGAGAACCTGCCTTTCCCCGAAGATGAGGGTATCCGGTCGTGTAGTTTCGGTCATCTTGTGCTCAGCTGTCGGGATCCTGGGACCGGACAGTCAGATTTAAATTGCCGTTATTCAGGTGATAATACAAGATCGAACGAAACCTTCATATCATCCCTGGCACGGATGGCACCAAGCAATGCGGTTGGCGTTTCAACATCGAAGTCTGACATTTTCATCTCATGACTTCCGGTGATCCTGATTCTTTCATCGTCTGTAGCCTGCAAGGTGCCCTTCACTTCAATATTTCTGCTTATACCGGCAACCGTCAGGATACCTTCGGCCAGTGTTTCGTAAGCGCCGTTGGTGGACGTGAAATTATTCATGGATGTCAGTTCGAAAGTGATTTCGGGATATTCGTCTGCTTTCAGGTACTCGTGGATACTGCCGGTTTCACGACTGTTTCCTGAATCGATCGTTTCCACAGGCATAGTCACCGTAAAATGACTGAATACCGGAAGCTCACGCTCATTTTTGCCGGACCTGATGTCATAATCTGATATGACGACCCTGGCGCTCCAGCTTCGAATGTTGGTCCGGCCGCTGATTTCCATTTCTGACTCATCTTCGATCAACCGGTAGATATCATTTGAAAATCCCGGACCCGGCAGGGTAAAAAGGATATTGCCACCGATAAATGCCGTCAGAATCAGAAAAATGCGAAGTGAGTTTGATGTTCGTGACATGATATTTAGTCGGTAAGGATGGTTACCATGTCCCCGTCACGGGAAACGTCGTATTCGGTCAGATCCCGGTTGGCCGGTCCCTGAACCACCGTACCGTCGTTTTCGAATCGGGATCCATGACAGTTGCAGGTGAAGTGCTGATTGTCATACTCCCATTCATCCCGGCAGCCATCATGGGGACAGACATCAGAAAAAGCCCGGATCAAATCACCATCAACATTTACAACCAGCAGGCCGGCCGTGGCAACTCTCAAAAAACCACCTTCATTTTGAAGTGACTCAAGTGTTTCATCACTGATGTCCAGAACAACGGTACCGTTTTCTATAGTTACAGCATCGGTGTCTTCGTCATCAACATCATTGTTGGAGTCAGTAACATCGCATGATGCCAGGCTGATACCCAAAGCTGCAAACAAACTTGCGGAACCGGCCGTTTTGAGGAATTGCTTTCTGCTGATTGAATTATTATTGGTTGCTTCAGGTTTTTCCATGACACAGACATGTTTTTATTAAGGGTATGTTGTTAAAAAGCAGTAATATAAACAACGAAATAATGTGTAGATCGGTTCCTGTAGATATAAGTTCGATACTTTCGTGATAAAACCTGATGATACTATGACCGGAGTGGCTGTGAGATACGTGTTTTTTGCTGTGATCTTTGTCCTTGTTCATCCGCATTCGGAAGCATCAGCGGTGACAGGAGAAAAGCTTGATGAGAATATTTTCTGGGCCAATACCAATGTGGTTCTGCCAACCGTATACCGCGCCGATGCCGGCACCATGAGATTATCCGTCAAGCACACCTTTGGGCATGTGGACGGTGGCATTGACCGGTTTTTCGGTCTTGACGATGGCGCCAATACCCGTCTGGGGCTGGAGTATGGATTCACGGACCGTTTTTCAGCAGGACTGGGACGGATGACATTCCGGAATGTGGTGGATCTTCATGCGAAATATACCCTGTTTACACAATCCCGGTTATCCGCGTTTCCATTTGAGACGGCCTTATTTGTATCATCTGGTATTGATACGCGTTCGGGGCAGGGCCTGGAATTCAGTGACCGGCTTTCCTATCTCACCAGCCTGATGATAGCCCGGTCACTTGGCGATTTCAGGTTTCAGCTTTCTCCCATGTTTGCCCATTATAATTTCATCACCGGAGGCCGGGAGTCACAGCTTTTTGGATTGGGGATTTCAGCGAAATATCTGATAACATCCGATGCGGGGATCAGCGGTGAATTCGCTCCTGTTTTGGGGAGCCGGAATTCAAATACGAGCAATGCCCTGAGCATAGGCCTTCATTTTGAAACCGAGCAGCTGACATATCAAGTGTATCTTGCAGCATCGCAGTGGCATAACGCACAGTTCATCATGTCCGAGAACAACGACCGCTTCTGGGAAGGAGACATACGAATTGGATTCAACATTAACCGGAAACTGTTCAGCAGGTAGGATCGCTGAAAATAAAGTGTGCGAAAGATATAAATTTAATTCGTCGTTCAGGCCCTGGTTTGAACGAAAACCGGGCATACACTCTGGTCACTACGTGCCCCGGATAAAGAAATGCAAGTCTAATATGTTGCTATGAATAACTTTAGTGGTACCGCCGGCCGGGCTCGAACCGGCACGGGAGTTTAAGCTCCCATTGGATTTTAAGTCCAACGTGTCTACCAATTCCACCACGGCGGCACATTGTTGATCAAAACTTTCAAACTACAAAAAATAACGCTGTTCTGAATTATCTACAACGCAATATTTGCGTTAGTTAATATTAATAAAATTTAATATAATCCGCTGCAAGGTATCATCTGCAGTTTAAAAGTCTGAATTTTATCATCGGCATACGTGTGACAGGCGGAATCCGATGATATCGGATGATTCAGAATGCAGGATCTTTTGCCGATAACATCTTAAACAGGCACTAACGTGAGTGAAAATGGGATTCCCCGTTCCGCGAATCCCGTCTGCACTCGCCACTGTGTGATTCCCTTATTAAGTTCTATCTGGCATCATTGACAATTATTAAAAGCCAAACATTGCAGCAAACCGGTTAATTCATCTGCAAAAGCAATTATGTGCACAAACAGACCGATTAAAGAGGATCTTGAAAGAATTCTCAATAAGGCAGAAATTGGATGCTGGGTGCTGGACCTGTCTACCAATCAGGTCAATTTGTCACATGTAATCAAAAATTTGCAGGGACTGCCACCCGGTTACAATCCCGACCTGGAATCATCTCTTACTCTTTTTTACGATGAACTTCACAGGAATTTGCTGCGTGAAGCTATTGAAACGGCGGTGAAGGAAGGAACAGACTTTGATCTGGAACTGAAAATCCGGACTGCCGGGCCAAGCAGACGCTGGGTCAGGGTAACGGGAGAGCCGGTATTTGAAGACGGTTCTTGCAGCCGGATCATTGGAAGTACCCAAATTATTGACAAGCAAAAAAGAGTTGAGCACAATCTGGCCCGAAGCGAAAAACGATTCAAGTCGCTGGTCCAAAACGGAACCGACCTCATAGCGGTACTGGATGAACAATTGCATTTTTCTTACGTCAGTCCGTCCGTTAAAAAAATTTTGAACCTGACCTCTGACTCACTTTTGCATCAGAATGCATTTGAGCGGCTGCACCAGGATGACCGTGATGCGGTGAAGGACTCTGTTAATTCGATTGCCCCTTTCTCCCGGTTGACTCTGGAACCATATCGTTACAAGGACGGAGACGGAAACTGGAGATGGATTCAAAGTACGGTAACAAATTTGTGCCGGGATCCCGATGTCAGTGGCTTCGTGATTAACTCCAGGGATGTTACCGGTGAGAAAAATGAAAAAGAGCGCCTGAAGCTGCTGGAATCGGTTATCACTCATACCACCGAGGCGGTTGTTATCGTGGAGGCCAGTCCTTCGACGCATCCGGACCGCAAAATTTTGTATGTAAATGATGCCTATTGTGAAATTACCGGATACAAACGGGATGAAGTGATTGGCAATACAGCTAATCTGCTTCACGGACCGGAAACCGATACCGAAGAGCTTCAAAAACTTCTGAATGCAATGAAGGCATGGCGTCCGGCCAAAGTGGAATTGATAAATTACAGGAAAAACGGCGAACCTTTCTGGATGCATGTTTCTGTTGTTCCTGTTACCAATGAGCATGGAGAGTACACTCACTGGATATCCATCGAGAGGGATGTAACCGAGAGAAAGAAATATCAGCAAGAGCTTCTGGCTTCACTGAAGGAAAAGGAAACGCTCCTGGCGGAAGTGCATCACCGTGTAATGAACAATCTGGCTGTCATATCCGGCATGCTGCATTTGCAGGCAACAGAACAGGATAATGATGAACTGTCTTTGAAGCTTCTGGACAGTGTTGCGCGCATAAAAACCATCGCAACGATTCATGAGCAGGTCTACCGGAATGAGACGCTGAGTGCTGTAAACCTTGCAAAAAGTATCAGAAAGCTGAGCTCGGACCTTGTAGCTGTGCTGAATCCGGATAGTGACATCCGGTTTCAATACGACTGCGATGATATTCATGTGAACATCAATCAGGCGGTTCCGTTTTCTCTTGTCGTGAATGAAATCATTACAAATGCCATAAAGCATGCCTTTGAGGGAAGGGAGAGAGGAAGTATTCATTGTGTGCTGAAACGGGATGGCAATATGGCCGAACTTAAGATAAAGGATGACGGAGTCGGTCTGAGCACCGGGTTTGAGCAATCTTCCGGGGTCTCGTTTCAGGAATCCGTCGTTGAAATGGATCAGGAGCGGGATACCCGGCAGGCAACAGGATGCGGACTCGGTTTACAGATTGTCTCGGCCTTGTCAAAACAGCTGCGGGGCTCTTTCAGGCTGAGAAGCAACGGGTCCGGAGCTGCCTTTTGTTTTGAATTCCCGCTGGAACGTTAGTACCGGCTTGCTTATTCCGAAATACAGAAAAGCGCACAGTTCTGCCCGCAGCACAGGCGATCAGCTACATGCAAATTTAACATAATATTTGTATGCTGGGAATAGTACGAGGTATATGCATACGCTCAAAATTGCAGAAGACGTTACCCCCTTGGAACGTTTTACCTGCGTGCAGCGTGTTTTTAATTGTAAGCATCGGGAAACAAACGACATAGCGTAATGATCCCGGAAATTTTATCCGAACCGATCAAAATCATCCGAAATTGTAAAGGCAACTGCCTTTTTGCAGTACATTTGTAAATGCCGACACAGAACTTAAATATTGTCGATAACATCGAAAATCTTCAGCTTGACCCTGCTCAGCAGGTTGAGTTGAATACGCTGCTCAATGAGTGCCATGAGTATCTGGATTCCTGCGATGATGATCTGATCATCAAAGCCTTCAAGCTTTCTTTTTTTTCCCATGAAGGCATTACCAGGGCATCCGGAGAGCCGTATTATCTTCATCCGCTGGAAGTTGCCCGGATACTGATCAAGGAGATCGGCATGGATGATGTCTCTGTAGCTGCGGCTCTGCTGCATGATACGGTGGAGGATACCAGTGTCTCGCTTGATGACATCCGGAAGGAATTTGGTCCTGTTGTTGCGCATTTGATTGACGGCATGACGAAGATTTCCGGTGTCTTCAAAAACAAAGGTGTAAAGCAGGCAGAGACGTTCATGAAGATGCTGCTTTCAATGGCGGAAGATCTGCGGGTGGTGCTGATCAAATTTGCCGATCGTCTCCACAACATGCGTACCATCCAGCATTTGCCGAGAAAGAAACAGCTCAGCATTGCCACCGAAACGATGGAGCTGTTTGCCCCTCTTGCTCACCGTTTCGGTATTTACAACATCAAAAGCGAGCTGGAGGATCTGAGTTTCAGGGCTCTTGATCCCACAGGGTATAAATTCATAGCCAGGAAGCTTCGTGAGAAAAAAGATGCGCGGGAAGCATTCATCGCACGGTTCATGGAGCCGGTGGAGGAGCAGCTTGAGAATGCCGGTTTCCGGTTTGAGATAAAAGGACGTCCCAAGCATATCTATTCGATATACCGTAAGATGACCCGGCAGCAGAAGCCGTTTGAGGAAATCTATGATCTGTTTGCCGTCCGTATCATTCTGAACGAACCTCACACCAAGGAAGATTGCTGGCGGGTGTATTCCTTCATCACCGATTACTACACGCCGATACCGGAGCGCTTCCGTGATTTTATATCGGTACCCAAAGCCAACGGGTATCAGTCGCTGCATACCACCGTAATTACCAATACCGGACAAAAGGTCGAGGTACAGATCCGGACTGAAAAAATGGATGAAATCGCCGAAAAGGGTTTTGCCGCCCACTGGCGATACAAAGAGGGACCCAGAAAGGAACAGGATATCAACAGGTTTGTTGACTGGGTGCGGGATGTGCTCGACAATCCGCGTCCCGATGCGGCCACCGAGTTCGTCGAAGATTTTCAGCTGAATCTGTACACCGATGAAATTTATGTGTTTTCTCCCAAAGGGGAGCTGATTACGCTTCCCAAGGGAGCGACGCCCATCGATTTCGCATTTGAAATACACAGTGAGATCGGTGAGCGTGCCCTTGCCGCCAAAGTAAACGGCAAAATCGTGCCGTTGCGCCAGAAACTCAAAAGCGGCGATCAGGTTGAAATCATAACCGGAAAGCAGATCAATCTGAATCCGGACTGGATCAACGATGTCGTCACACACAAAGCCCGTGCACGGCTCAGGCAGTTTATCAAGCAGAAAGAGCGAAAAGTTGCCGAGGACGGGCGGCATCAGTGGAATAAAAAAGCGGCACGTGCCGGTATTGAAATATCCGATCAGGAACTGGCCAAAATAGCGTCCAAGCTTAAATACTCCTCCCTGCAAAAGCTGTTTTTCGATATCGGTTCCGGGGTTTTTGATGTCAACCGACTGACCAAAGCAGTAAAAAGCTACGTCAGCAAGGGGCGACTGGATGAAGAGAAGGAGCAGGAACCCGGAGAGGAGCTGCAGACATCGGATCATTATAAAATTGCCTACGATGTCTCCAATCCCCAGGGACCCAGTGAAGGTTTGATTCTGAACGGTCAGGTTACGGATGTAAAATACTCGTTTGCCCGGTGCTGCAATCCCATCCCCGGAGATGATATAGTGGGCTTCATCAGCCGGGAAGGGGACATAAAAATCCACCGGGTAAGCTGCAAGAATACACGGCATCTCATTAAAACCGACGGAGAACGTATTGTCGATGTCTCCTGGGCCCGCAGCAGCGGATCACAGTTTATGGCTGCTATACGTGTGATCGGTGAAGACCGGGTCGGACTGGTCAGCGATATTTCAAGTCTGATTTCGAAAACGCTGAAAACCAACATGAAGAGTATCAATGTGACCAGCGACAGCGGGATGTTTGAGGGCACGCTCATTATCATGGTTGAAGGAATCAACCATCTTGAAAAAGTGCTGGCTCAATTGCAGAAGATTGATGGAATTAAAGAGGTATACAGGTATGAATAGTTAATTTAGATATGATATACGTATTTACTTAATTGTTCGTTATTTGTATATTAAACCTATATTAAACAAAATATTACATTTTAAATAGAATCTCGCTCAGTACTTCATTCACCGGTTTAAATAGAATTATTTCTGTTGTCGCATGATCATACCAGTCCCGATTTCCGGTGTATTCGAGGTGATTTATTATTAAACCGATAACCATAACCATATATTAGTGATGACATACACAAAAAGAGACATCGTACGTCGCATATCCGAGAAAAAAAATGTACCCATGGTACAGGTTGAGCCCTGGGTTGATGCCGTGATTGAGTCCATTCGAGACACCATGATGGAAGCCAATCCGACCTGCCGGATTGAAATCCGTGATTTCGGTGTATTTGAAGTTAAGGTGACCAAGGCTAAGCCGAAGGCCCGCAATCCGAAGACCAACGAAGTCATCTATGTTCCCGAGCATAGAAAAACGCATTTCAAACCCAGCAAGCTGCTGAAAGAATTTCTGCGTCAGCCGCTGGAAAAAGAAGAAGTGGAAGAAGCATAAAACGAACTCAGGTTGACTAATGCAGCGAATTATTGGTGTTGATGTCGGCCTGAAACGAGTTGGTATTGCCCAGTCGGACAAAACCGGAATTCTGGCCAGTCCGCTGGGCACTTTTACTTATAACGAGGCGCTACTTCAGATAGAAAAACTATGTAATGCAGGGGAAGTGCGGCTCGTTTTGATCGGGTGGCCGCTCACCCTCCGGGGAGAGGAAAAGGATTCAGTTGACATGGTCCGTAAATTCATCGCCCGCCTGGAAAAAAAGACCGGATCCGCTCCCATCCAAACCATGGATGAGCGTTTTACTTCAACTATCGCCCAGCAATCCATCCGTGACTCCGGTGCCGGCCGCAAAAAAAGGCAAAGAAAAGATTTGGTTGATTCCACAGCTGCCACTATACTTCTTCAGAATTATCTCGACGCCCAGTAAGAAGATCAGAAATGGCCATTTTACCCATCGTTACGTACGACGATCCAGTACTGAGAAATCCTGCAGAACCGGTTGAATCCAATACCCCGGAGCTCCAGACGTTCATCGACGACCTGTTTGAGACCATGTATGAGGCCAGCGGTGTGGGACTCGCCGCCCCGCAGGTCGGCAGATCACTCCGGATTTTTGTTGTTGATGCTGATGCTATAACCGAAGCCGAGGGAGAGGGCACGTATGGCCCGCGCGTATACATCAATCCGGAAATCGTATCCGATCAGGATTATTTGTGGGATGCCGAAGAAGGCTGCCTCAGTATCCCGGATGTCAGGGAAAAAGTGACCCGGCCTGATTCGATCCGCATTCGTTATCTTGACCGGGATTTTTATGCGCATGAGGAAGAGCATCAGGGTTGGTTTGCCAGAGTGCTTCAGCATGAATATGATCACCTGCGGGGTGTGCTGTTTATTGACTACCTCGGTGCATTCCGCAAACGGCTGATCAGAAACAAACTCAATGAGATCAAATCAGGAAACGTGGACACGGAATATTCATTGGTGCCCAAAAAATCCATCCCGAAATGACAGTGAGGCCACTCGACATCGTGTTTATGGGGAATCCCGATTTTGCAGTTCCCTCGCTGGAGAGGCTTGCAGGCAGTCATCATAACATCTCAGCTGTTGTAACCGGGAGAGACAAGCGGAGGGGCCGCAGAGGAAAACCGGAACCATCTCCCGTCAAGAGTAAAGCGCTGGATCTGTCGCTGCGTGTCATCGAATCGGATGATGTCCGGACCGAAGCGTTTGCTGCCCAAATCAATCAGCTGCAGCCCGATCTGCTTGTGGTAGTCGCATTCAAATTACTGCCCCCCAATGTGCTTGCTATTCCTTCAAAGGGATCGCTGAACCTTCATGCGTCATTGCTGCCAAAATACCGTGGCGCGGCGCCTATCCACCGGGCGCTTATTAACGGAGAGCGGGAAACAGGCTGTACGGTATTTTTGCTTGATGAAGGCATGGATACCGGTGCAATACTCGGCCTGCAAAAAACGGCAGTGGACTTTCTGGAAACCACCGGAGATGTGTATGACAGGCTGAAAGTCATGGGGGCTGGTCTGTTGCTGCGTACCATTGATGAGATAGCTGAAGGAAAACATCGTCCGCAGCAGCAAAGTGATAAAAGCGCATCAAAAGCGCCCAAAATATCTGTTGAAGAAGCCGAAATTGATTTTAACCGGGACGGTTTTGCCGTACATAATCTGATCCGCGGTATGAGTCCGTTCCCCGGCGCATGGACAACATGTGATGGTAAAAAGCTGAAAATCACACGCTCGGAGCCGGCCCCGGAAATACGGTTGCAACCGGGTCAGGCAGAGTTGATAAGCGGAGAGGCTTTTGCCGGGTGCGGCAACGGGAGTGTCAAACTGACTGAGGTGCGTCCGGAAGGAAAGAAAGTCATGAGCGGTGCCGATTTCCTGCGGGGTGCAGGCGGCTCAGCAATACTTGGAAGGTGACATCGTTTACCGGAAGCTGATAAAAAAAGAGTTGCAAGATTGAGAACAACTCCGCATAATTGCAGGGAAATGTTTACCCTATAAAACTTTTATCAAAATCATGGAAACTTCTCCTCTCATAGAAGCGTGCAAATCAGGTGATCTTCAGGAAATCAAAGCGAGCCTGAAGGATGGTGCTGATATAAATGCCGTTTCTGCGACCGGATCAACGCCTTTGATTTATGCTGCCCAGAACAATCAGCTTGAAGCTGTTGAGCTGCTCCTGAAAAAAGGCGCCAGTGTAAATGAAAAGAACAAAATTGGGGGCACAGCACTTAACAGGGCAGCTGAAAACGGCAATATCAAAATGATGAAGCTGCTTTTTGACAACGGTGCAGAAATAGGCCCGCTTGCACTGATTCTTGCTTCGAGGGAAGGACAGCTTGATGCCGTCAAATTACTGATTGAGAAGGGCGCTGATGTCAATGCCACCCAGCACTGGGGGCAGACCGCTTTGATGTTTGCCGCAAAAGAGGGAAATCTGGAAATTGTTCGTTTTCTGATTTCCAGCGGTGCCGATGTGAAAATAAAAGACAAAAACGGGTATACGGCCCTTAATCATGCCGTTGAAAACGAGCAGTCGGATGTTGCTGTGGTGCTTCGGAGTGCCGGAGCCACTGAGAGCAGGGCAAAAAAAAGGCAGTCACCGCCACCGCCACTGAATGACGATGACGACGATGATGACAATGGCGATGATTCCGATGAGGTAGATCTTGGCAGTGACGATGATGATATTGCCGATGAAGACCAGAGCGAAAAATAAAAAGCCTGATTGACGCTTCTTCATTTTCGTGTCATAAATGACACGTACATTCACTATCACATCAGCCCGGCTTCAGAAAATGACCTGGTGAAAGCCCGCTGCAATGCGCACATTCCGGTGTAATGAGCAGCTCGCCGGAATACCGTGCAAACTTGAAAAAGGGCTGAAATAATGGTACCTTTAGGCGGTTTGAAAACAAGCTTTATCTCAAAATTTGCCCGATTTTTTTATGTGCCGGGGCAAATCAACAATTATTGACTACTAACTAAAAAAGGACTTGTACTATGTCAAGAATAAAAGTAGGAATTAACGGATTTGGACGGATCGGACGGTTGGTTACCCGTGCTATCCTTGCCAACTACAATGACAAGATTCAGGTAGTTGCGGTAAACGACCTGACAGATGCCAAAACCCTGGCTCATCTCTTCAAATATGACTCGATTCAGGGTAAATTTGACGGTGAGGTTCGCGCTGAAGGCGACAGCCTGGTTATCAACGGAGAGAAAATCAAAGTAACAGCAGAAAAAGATCCGTCAAACCTCTCCTGGGGAAAGGATGGTGTCCGCACTGTTGTTGAGAGCACCGGTATTTTCACCCACAGTGACGGTGCCTCCAAGCACCTGCAGGCGGGCGCTGAAAAAGTGGTTATCTCAGCTCCGGCAAAAGGCGATGTGAAGACGATTGTTATTGGCGTTAATGATGATGAAATCAGTGATGATGTGAATATCTATTCCAACGCCAGCTGCACAACCAACTGCCTTGCGCCGATGGTAAAGGTTCTTGATGATGCCTTTGGTGTTGAAAAAGGATTCATGACCACCATCCACGCCTACACCGGAGACCAGCCCACTGTCGACAGCCCGCACAAAGATCTTCGCAGAGCCCGTGCCGCTGCTATCAACATTGTGCCGACTTCCACAGGTGCAGCCAAAGCTGTAGGACTGGTACTTCCTCACCTGAATGGCAAGCTTGACGGCGGTGCCATGCGCGTACCCGTTGCTACCGGCTCGCTGACCGACTTCACTGCTACGGTCAAGAAGGAGACTACACTTGAAGAAGTGACAGCAGCCTTCAAAAAAGCAGCCGAAGGTGAAATGAAGGGTATTCTTGAGTTTACCGATGAGCCCATCGTATCTTCCGACATCATCGGCAACCCGCATTCAACCATTTACGATTCCGATATTACCAAAGTAGATGGCAAGATGGTGAAGGTTGTTGGCTGGTATGATAACGAAGCCGGCTATTCAGAAAGAACAGCTGATCTGATTGTCCGGATCGGATAAAATGATATGCAACAACTGCTGCACTGTCCGTTGTAACAATGCGGATAGTCAGTAGTTGGTTATTTACTTTGAGTCCGGCAACCTTTATTTTCGGTTTCCGGATTTTCGGGATGTAGCGCAGTCCGGTAGCGCGCCTCGTTCGGGACGAGGAGGTCGCAGGTTCAAATCCTGTCATCCCGACCACTCAAACCGGAGTCCGCTGACACGTTTCAGGTCAGGGCTCCGGCTTCTTTTTTGGAACCGTTTTGTGCACTGCTGATACCTTTATCGCTGGGCAGTGAGATCACAAATGTAGAGCCTTCCCCTGGTTTGCTTCGACCCGAGAGTGATCCCCCGTGGCGCCGGATCATCTCAACACACATAACCAGTCCCAGGCCGGTACCCGCCTCTCTTTGGGTTCCTTTTGTGCTGACCGTCTTCTCCTTTGAAAGTATCTGGTCCAGTGTGTGCTGTTCTACACCCACACCGTTGTCTGAAACTGTGATTTCCGTACCTGATGTGCTTTGCTCAGCTTCAACAGTTACTTCCCCGCCGGAGTCTGTAAATTTGACGGCGTTGCTGAGCAGGTTCCGGAGTACTGTCTGAAGCATGTGTTTATCCGCAAAAACCATAATGTCATCGGCGATATTATGGCTGATGGTGATATTTTTGCTTTCAGAAAGACTCTGAAGCAATTCGAGGGTTTCATTTACAAGGTCAGCAAGCCTCAGTGTATCCGGATCAAAACTCATTTTTCCGCTTTGAAGAGTAACCCATTCAAGAAGCTGTGTCAAAAGGTTCACAGCCCGGTTGGATGAAGTTACAATCTGGTCAATCATGCCCGTTTTTTCTTCATCGGATAATTCCCCGAACTCATCCCGCAGCATACTGGCATAACCCACTATGCCCTGAAACGGCGACCGAAGGTCGTGGGAAATGATCTTGATCAGCCGCTCCTTGGTGAAATTGCTCTCTTTCAACTGTCTTTCAATCTTGCGGCGCTGTGCGATTTCCTTTTCCAGACGATCCACCGTTTTAGTGAGATGCTCGGTGCGCTCTCTTACAGAGTTGGCAAGATCCTTGTTTCGCTTCTTCAGCTCCCTGGACCGCCAGTTGATGAATCCGACCACCATAAAAAACAGTACGACAACATAAGCTGCAATCATATAGTTGTGCATCCACCAGGGTGGGGGGATGTAAAAACTCAGCTGAAGCGGCTCTGTCCAGTCGGTTGAATTGCGTGATGCCCTGACTTCAAACGTATACCAGCCCGATCCGTAAAATGATCGTGAAAATACAGATTGATTGGTGGGTTCAGACCAGGATTCACCTGTTTCCTTCAGGCGTGTCTGGTAATAAATGTCTTCGGAAGGGTAATCATACGTGGTAAAGGCAAATGTCATATGACTGACATCATGATCCAGTTCACGCTCTTCAGCGGTGTGAAAAACATCGTCGTGAACACGCCAGTAGCGCAGCTGCACCGGAGAGGCATTTGTTGAAAAAGTCCCCCCGTTGTAATAACTCACGCCGACATTGGTACCCATCCATAAAAAATCGTCCTGGTCCAGATAGGCGGCACCGTGGCTGAAACTGGTTGACATCAGTCCGTTGACGGTTGAGAACGTACGGATGACTTGTTGTGCGGGATCGCAGAAATCTTCAGAATATATCCAGTGCAGGTTTTGATTGGTTCCAACCCAGGTTATTTCGCCGCTGTTTTTAATCCACCGGGTGCTTTCACCCGCAAATGTCGTGCAGAAATGATGCTCAGCTACCGTGTCATGCGGTTCGGAGTGCGGAGCAGTATCCAGGTGATAGAGTCCCTCGGTAGAGCCTAACCAAAGCTGATTATCAACTCCGGGGTGGATGTAGGTGAAATAGGTATCCGGATCAGGCTCCACATAGTAATCATCCCAGTCGATACTGATAAACTCTTCATTTCCTGGATCGAAGTAAGCAAGAAACCGCGATGTTCCTGATACCCAGACGGTGTTGTCCTCAGTGAGTGTAATTCCGGAAAGTGACTCGCTGATGCCGTCATCGGGGCCAAAAACCCTGAGTGAGTCATGAAGTGAATCATAGCGGTACAGCAGTCCCGAATTGTCAACCATCCAGTACAGATTGTTGTCCTGCAAAACTGCCAATTCCACATCCATAACCGGATCCAGTTCGGCTATTATCGACGCCTCAAGGGAATGCACGTTAATATTGTGGATGATATTTCGTGAAAAGACGATCAGATTACTGTTGCCCGGTTCGTAATGCAGCGTTTTGACAAATTCGTTTTCAAGGTAATCGAGCTGCTGAAGATTTTCTTCCCCCGCCTCTCTGAAATAAATGCCACCATGTGTTGCCACCCAGAGGTTGCCGAGCTTGTCATTCACCACATCAGTAACATATCGTCTGGGCAGTCCTTTTTCTTTGCCTACATTGGCAAAGGGAAAAACGGGCAGCATGTTGATTCCATGATCCGTGCTGACCCAGATGTTGTTACTGCGATCAATGTGCACATGCTTTATGTAGTTTGAAAAAAAATCGCGTGTTGGTTTTACGGCGTGGCTTTCTTTATCCATGGTAAACAGGCCTTCCCCGTTTCCACCGATGAACAAATGGTCGCTGTTCCGGGGCTTTACGACATCAACATCAATGCCGCTGCTCTGCTCAATCCACTGTGATCTGATAACCTTTGCGGACTCGTAGTCCCAATCCATCTTGTAAATACCATCGTCACTGGCGACCCAGAATCGCTGCAAGCCATCCTCCGGTATTACACCTGAGATTTCTATATCCAGAAGGCTCTCAGAAAGCCCGGTATCAGGAATTTTCCGGACATAATCAGCTCCGTTTTCGATCAGCAAAAGTCCGTTAGCCGTAGACGGGATGAGTATGTTGCCTTTTTTGTCTTTATAAAAAGTGTAGGACCGGACGAAGTTGGTTTGAAATTCCGGTTCAAAATCGAAGGATAATGGCTCGATGGAGTGATCTTCATTGATACGATATATCCGGTTTTGTCCGGCCATCAGAATGGTGCCGTCATTAATTTCAATCAGCCTGCGTATTCTTTTGTCATTGTCATCAGGATCGAATGGAAGGGTCGTGAAAGAATAGGGTATGGGTTTGTCATCGTCCAGCTTTGCAAATGCAGGTCCGCTGTCGGTAGCGACCCATAGTGTATTGTCGCTGGACACGAGTGTTTGCTTGACATATCTGTCAGGAAGACCGTGAGGAATGGATCGGTTATGGAACTCGTAGCCGTCATAAAAGGATAGTCCGTCATCTGTGGCTATGGCCAGCGCGCCGGATGGCAGCTCCGAGATTTGTTTGATGAACGAAGAAGGCAAGCCATCATCTGTAGTCAGCTCGAGATGGTAATCAAACGCAGATAATGGCGATGAACCATAAGCCATTATGATAATCAGCCACAAAGTTGCTGAGGCGTATTTAGGCAACATTGCGGGATGTATGGCGCAACGATTATTCAATTCGAAGTAATATTGTCAGGCTTGAAAATAATTTATCCGGACAGGACAGACTGCCCATTGTAATATAGAGAAATTCCACTATAAACAGAATATACATTTTTTACATAGATAAGCAAATTTTAATATTGCTTTAGTAAAACAGCCCGCCTTCCGAAATAACTACTGCTCTCTTTCTCTGTTAAAAACCGCAACCGGCATGCTGCTCGACTCATTTGAGCGCTGAAAATTTATCCAGCATTTATCCATCAGTTTGTCATTATTGGTCATTATCGGGCAATATCGGGCAATGGCGTTTTTCCTCAATCTGTGATAGAAAGGCATAAAAAAACCCGTCATACGGGATGTATGGCGGGTTTTGAGGGGGGTAATTCTGAAAAATAAGTGAGCGAGAAACGGGACTCGAACCCGCGACCCCAACCTTGGCAAGGTTGTGCTCTACCAGCTGAGCTATTCTCGCTTGTAGATTCTTAATATAACAATAAAATCCTTATCAGGACAAGTGGTCCGAATAAAAAAACTGGCTATAACCGGGCTTTATTGCGCACATCCGGATCGGGAATCCAGGATTTGAGTTCATGCCGGCTTGCCGGCACTTCGGGACGATCACGGTAGCGGTCGACAATACAGATAAAGCCAAGCGGACTGCCCCGGTCAGCATGAAACTGGTGGACAGTCTCCGGCGCGATGTAAACCGTGTCGAATGTATCCAGCTGATGATACTCATTTCCGAGAATCATACTTCCCTCACCGCGCACAATGATAACGGTGTGAGGGTGACGGTGTCTTTCAAGTGAAGAGTATCCGTCCGTTCCGATTTCAAAGTACCGGGTCTGGAAGTTAAGCCCTTGCTCATCATCATTTTCCCCTAACAATACGTAGCGTGTAACACTGTCGTAGCGGTCTGGAACAGGCTTGTACTTTTTCTTTTGAATGCCCGGCCAGTTAAATTCCTCATTGCGGATAATTTTTGATTGATCAGCCATGGTTCTGGTATTAATTACTTATGCATCAGTGACTGTAAAAACGAACGTGAGGCTTCAGCTATTCCCCTCGAATCCTCATAAAGGCTTCCCCCCATGAGAAAGGTGGTGTCATCGCCGTACTGTTCAAGCCAGTAACCCATGCGGCTGTGTTTCATGCCGCCACCGGGAACGGGAAAACACGTTTTAAATGGCAGATCGGTTCTTCTTGCCTGCTGGTTTATGGCCGAACAGGTTTCATAGGGAAAAGAAAACCGTCCCCCTGTATTGGGATAAATCACAAAATCGGCACCCAGCGCGCGCCATAATGCTCCGTAAAACAGCCCGGGATCAAATCCGTGACAGCGTTCCGGATCTGTCCGTGAAGCAGTTGGTTCGGTGCCGGATTTCCGGGCAAAACCCGGTGCATACCCCGGCGATGTCGCGTGCGTTATGATTGTTCCGCTGAAAGCGGGGTGTGCCATGACGGGCAAATCCGTGCTGTTTTGCGCCAGCTGATGCATGACGGAAAGCCCGGTCAGCATGGGAGCAAGCAGAACTCCGTCTGCGCCTGCTTCAGCTGCCTGTTCATATCGCTCTCCGATCCGGTAATGATCTGTTGTAATATTCGGAAAATACCGGCTTCGGCGGCCGGTTTTTTGAGCTGCTTTATCCATCGCCCTGACACAGGCTGCAACGCGGTCGGCGAACGGAGCATGGCTCTGATCGGCAAGTCCGTGATCGTCCTTGATTATGTCGATGCCTCCCAATGCAAAGCGGAAGGCCGATTCGGCAAGTTCTGAGGTGTTCTGCCCCATTGGCTTGAGTGCAGTGCAGCTTAGCGCACGATCCGGTATCTGCCAACGGGCGCGAAGGGCTTCAATGCCCAGGGAAGGTCCGCCCAGAAGGTGCGGTGCAAGATCATCCCACTGTATGTCGACAATGGCAATGCCCTGTTTCATGGAGATGTTCCCGAAGAGGATATTAAGGAGCTGGGTAATTTCTTCGCCATGATTGGATGCCGGCCAGGCAATGGTAACATCCAGTTGCAGCGGATCCAGGAAATCCGTGCGGATCACATCGCCGGTTACATGATCCATGTCCATAGCCTGCACCACTGCATCAGGCAGTTCAGCACTCTGCTCGAGCTGAAGAGCACGAATCCGGTCATCCGGGGATTCATCATCGTGCAGCGTCAGCCGGTAAGTGACGTGAAATCGGTCGGACATTTCTGGTTCACTTCTGTGCCGGAGTGAAAATCAGTTCAAAACCGGACGGGTTAAATATCTCCGGCAACGATGGTTTCATTTCGTCCCGGTCCCGTAGATACAATTACAACAGGAACTTCCAGGTAGTCGGATATGGCCTCAAGATAGGTACGTGTTGTCTGCGGAAGTTCGTCATAGCTTGTGGCTTCACGGGTCGACTCCTTCCAGCCGTTAAACTCGGTGTAAACCGGTTCAACCTTGTCTATTTCTTTGAGGCGCAGCGGAAAACGGGTAGTTTCACTGCCGTCGATCCGGTACGATGTACAGGCTTTGACAATGTCGAATTTATCCAGAACATCCAGCTTTGTAATAACCAGTTCATTCATGCCGTTGATCTTCACGGCGTATTTGAGTGCCACAAGGTCAATCCAGCCGCATCGCCGCGGCCGGCCGGTTGTGGAACCGAATTCATGTCCGGCTTCGCGAATGGCATCCCCGATTTTATCTTTCAGTTCGGTTGGAAAGGGGCCGTTGCCCACTCTGGTGCAGTACGCTTTGGCAATGCCCATGACATTGTCGATAGCAGTAGGCGGAATGCCTGTTCCGATGCAGGCGCCGCCGGAGACCGGTGAAGATGAGGTTACGTAAGGATAGGTGCCGTGATCAATATCGAGCAGGGCGCCCTGTGCCCCCTCCAGCAGAATATCACGTCCGGCGGCCAGCGCTTCGTGGATGCGTTCGGTGGTATTGCAGATATATGGTCTGAGCTTCTCGCCGGCATCAAGCATTTGGTTGTACATCGGGTCCAGCTCAAGAGGAGGCGAATTGTAGGCAGCCAGTCTGGCATTGACTTCGGTCAGGTTGGCCTCCATTTTCTGACGGAGGAAGTCCGGGTCAAGCAGGTCCATGATGCGAATGCCGACACGTGCAATCTTATGCATATAGGCCGGACCGATGCCCCTGCCGGTGGTGCCGATTTTCTGCTGGCCAAGTGCACTTTCGCCAACCTTGTCCAGGCTTTTATGATAGGGCATGATGACATGGGCAGTTTCACTGATCAGCAGCCGGCCTTCAACACTGGTTTCGGTTTTTTCTACCAGCTCGATTTCTTCCAGCAGTGTAAGGGGGTCGATGACCACACCGTTGCTGATGACACAACATGTATTATGGTGGAATATTCCGGATGGAATGAGGTGGAGAATATGTGTCTGGCCGTCGAAATTGAGTGTATGACCGGCATTGGCCCCACCCTGATAGCGGGCCACATAGTCGGCCTGATCACTAAGAAGATCGACAATTTTTCCTTTCCCCTCATCGCCCCACTGGGCTCCGATAACGACACGAACGGACATAAATAATTGAAATAAATAAGTTAATTGGGTCAGGCAGCAGTGTTTTCTGCTGCAGGTATCAAAAAAAAAGAGGTGCCGGAGCACCTCTTTTTCAAAGTAGCAGCACAGGTAATGATAACAGCTGCAAACAGGGTTTGCCGGTTTCTGTTATTCCTGTTTTGAAAATGACTCCACGGCTTCTTCAAGCGAACGAAAGTGTTGAAATACCGTTATCAGTTTGGTGATCATAAGCAGGCTTTGAATCTTGTCGGTGGCATTGGCAATGCGCAGGTCGCCGCCGGCGTTTCGCATTGTTGTCAACGCTCCTATCAGCATACCGAGCCCGGAGGAGTTCATAAACTTGACCTTGCTCAGGTCAACCACGGCATTTTTCTTTCCCTGGTCGATAAGCTCATGAAGCTTCTCGTTCAGCGTCAGTGCATCGGGGCCGCCCATGACATCACCCTTGAACTCGATGACAACACAATTGTATCGTTCTGATATATTGAAGCTCATATTTGGCAGTAGTTAGGTTAGAAGAACCGTTGAAATCAGGCTACGTTTTTGCGTGTCTTGAGTTGCAGGTCAACCAACAGCGAGCTGGCCACAAAGATAGAGCTGTATGTACCCAGCAATACTCCGATGATCAATGCAAACGAAAGCCCCTTCAACACATCACCTCCGAAAATAAATAGTATCGTAACTACAAACAAGGTGGTAATGGAAGTTACTACCGTACGGCTCAATGTGTTGTTGATACTGCGGTTGACCATTTTATCAAAACTTTCGGTTTTGAATATCAGGGAATTCTCGCGGATACGGTCAAACACCACCACCGTATCGTTCAGGGAATAACCCACAATGGTCAGAAACGCGGCAATCAGCGCCTGGTTGATGTCCAGACTGAACGGGACGATCCCGTGCAGTATGGTGAATATTCCCAGGGTTATAATCACATCATGAGCCAGCGCTGCCACAGCTCCGGCAGAGTAGGACCATTTTTTGAACCGTATGAGGATGTAGAGGAAAATGACTATCAGTGCAAAAATAATCGACATGATAGCCGCATTCCTGAGGTCATCAGCAAAGCTTGGTCCCACAGATTCCGTCTGAACAATTTGTGACGGATTGTCCGGATACAGGGAAGCCGCCGTTGAAGTGATAATCTGCTGTACTTCGGAGCTGCTCTTTTCAGTGTCAATGCGGATAATCATATCCCGTCCAACGCCAAGGCGGCGGATGTCAGGCATGGCATCGAGCGGTCCACTGAGTTCGGCACGCAATTCATCCGTGGAAGCGGGTTCTTCAAACTCGAGGATGATCTCGATTCCGCCGCGGAAGTCAATACCGTATTGGAGTCCCCTGCCGAAAATGGCTATCAGGGAAATCACTACCAGTGTAATCGAGATAACATACCCGACTTTCCGGTACGGTATAATGGTGTAATTTGCAGTTTCAAAAAGTCTCATGAGTTACAAAAATTTTATTATTTACAAGTTTCTGACAGGGATCAACCGTAGCTGATATTCCACTTTTTGTCTTTTGTCATCCAGTCTACAATCACACGCGTGATGATGATGGCACTGAAGAGTGAAGCGGCAATACCAGCCATAAGTGTAATGGCAAAGCCTTTGATCGGTCCGACACCAAAGCTGAACAGAATTACCGCTGTAAGGAAGGTGGTAATATTGGCGTCAAGGATCGCACTCATGGAGTTGGAATATCCGCTGTCGATGGCCGCAATGAGACTTTTTCCGGCCCTGAGTTCTTCCCTGATACGGTCGAAAATCAGTACGTTCGCGTCCACCGCCATACCAATGGTAAGCACAATTCCGGCAATACCCGGCAGGGTCAGCGTGGCATTGAATGCGGCAAGAATACCCATGATGAAGATAATGTTCAGAACAAGGGCAATGTCGGCAATTGCTCCTCCGGCACGGTAATAGACCATCATGAACACAACCACAATCATCAGACCGATCATCGCGGAGTTGAATCCTGCCCGGATGGAGGCCTCGCCGAGACTTGGTCCGACCGTCCGCTCCTGTACAATATCCAGCGGGGCGGGAAGCGCACCTGACATCAGAATATTGACAAGATCTTCAGCCTCGGCGCTGCTGGCCAGTCCGGTAATGGATGATCGCCCGCCGGTTATCTGACCCTGTACGACCGGATAGGAGTAAATCACACCGTCCAGTGCAATGGCAATGGGTCTGCCGATGTTGGCACCGGTTACACGAGCCCAGGTCCGGGCGCCCTGACGGTCCATGTTCATCGAGACCTCGGGTTGATTGGTATGCTGGTCGAATGTCGGGCGGGCTTCCGTGATGACATCACCGGTCAGTTCAACCTGGCGCCGCACCCCGATCAGGGTGTAATAACCTCGCCCTTCGGACTCAAACTGAGGGTTGGCTGTCCACATCAGTTCAATGTCACGGGGCAGCAAACGCTGAACATCTTCCTGCTTGATCAACTCGTTCACCCTGGCAGTATCGCGTCCGGCCGCCGATCCGAAGTTGACGCCCTGCCCCTGCGGCATCAGAACCTGCAGCAGCGGGTTATCCTGCTCTTCCTGATCCATATCGGTGAACTCATCTTCAAGGTCTATATCGTCTTCATCCTGCTGCGGATCAAAATGGGCGATGATTTGCTCGAGTGAGTGCCGCAGATCATCAGGATCAGCGGTGAGTCTGAACTCAAGCCGTGCCGTTCCGCGCAGCAGATCGCGCACCCGCTCCTCGTCGGTCACACCGGGCAGCTCCACAACCAGCCGGTTACTGCCCTGACGGACAATGGAAGGTTCAGTTACACCAAAACGGTCAACCCGGTTTCGCACAATTTCAATAGCCCGGTTAACGGCGGCATCGCGCTGCTCCTGAAGCCATTCCTGAATTTCGGAGTTGCTGGACCGGCGGGTGATGTTGTCGGCATCCGAGCGGAAATACCGACTGAGCCGTGCGTTGGGATCCCGCTCTTCAAAAGCCTCAACAAATTCATTGATGACATCCGAATTGTTATCCCGGGACCGCTGGTAGGCTACGCTCATGACGTCGTCAAATTCATCATCAGCATATTCGCTGGCAAGCTCCCGCATCAGCTGATTGGTTGCCAGTTCCAGTGTCACGTGCATACCGCCCTGAAGGTCGAGACCCAGAGTCAGTATTTTTTCTCTCATGCCCTCAATCCGGGCTTCATTTTCTTCGAGGTAGACGATGCGTTCTTCCTCGGGCATATTATCGATGTTCCTCATTTCGAGCCAGTACTGGAACGAGGGGAACAAATAATATATCGTCATTGCCAGAAAGGCGACGATAAAGGCCAGTTTGGTTCCATTTCCTTTCATAGATTCAATTCTGATTCTGCGTGTGAATAATGTATTGTGAAAAAACTGATTTCGGGAAGCCGGATAGTTTTCGTCAGCATTGCTGTCCTTTTCCCGGGGGGTGGGCTGTTGCAGATATCACAGGCATATTGCCCGGAACCGGGTAATCATGTTTTAAAATTGATTACGCGCCGGGATAACGGGTAAGCAAACCCGGCATATCTGCTCTACAAGTCGCTATGGGGCGTTTATTGCAATTCCGCTGACAAGCGGGCGAAGGATCAGTCTGATGTAGTCCCAGGCTTCGCTGATTCTGCTGTAAGCACCGACTACGAAACTCAATGATTGTGTTATCTGATCCCGGTAGGATTTGTTGTCCTTCTCGGTAGCAACGGGAACCTGTGACTGCCGGTCACTGATCATGACGGTGTCGGCAGCAGCTTCCTGCTGGTGAAGGGTCCACTTGATCAGCAGCGTATTATAAATGTCATCATCCGAAGCATCACCGGAATTCACAGGCAGTACAAAATCATCCTGATGACTGCTTATGATGGATGTAGCCTGGCGAAGAAGTCCGGGTATGTCACCGTCCTGATTGCTGAGCGAGCTGATTTTGTTGTGAACCACAGGATTGGTTGTATCCGAACGCAAATCCAGAAGCCAGTTCGAAACCGACTCACCGTTGTTGGCCCGGTCTTTTCCCGGCCAGGCAACAATCAGCATGCCTGTTACAAACAGGAGCAGTACGGCTATTTTGATGCTATGTGAGCGGAAATATGACATTACCCCGCAATATAACGAAATCAGGGTTCGGTGGCAATGTGATTTTGGCTGCCACAGGCTGGTTTGTTACGAAGATCCAATCAGATAAACGACTGTTAAACCGGTATGTTATATCCGGCCCGCGCCATTTCCTCACGCAGATACCGTCCGGTATGTGAATGGCCGGAACGGGACAGTTCTTCGGGAGTGCCGGCGGCGATGATCTTTCCGCCTTCTGAGCCCCCTTCCGGACCCATATCAATGATGTGGTCGGCAGCAAGAATGAGGTCGAGGTTGTGTTCGATGACTACCACCGTGTTCCCCTTGTCGACCAGCTTCTGGATCACATTGACGAGCATTTTGACATCCTGGAAGTGCAGGCCTGTGGTCGGTTCATCCATCACATACAGGGTGTCGCCTGTCCCGATTTTCGAAAGTTCTCTTGCAAGCTTGATGCGCTGTGCCTCCCCGCCGCTGATTGTTGTACTGGACTGCCCCAGTGTCAGATAGCCGAGTCCGACCGAATTCATGGTCTCGAGTATCCGCTTTACGCGCGGCACGGCATCGAAAAACTCAGCCGCCTCTTCAATCTGCATCTCCAGTACATCAGCGATGTTTTTCCCTTTGTACCGGATATCCAGTGTTTCGCGATTGTACCGTTTTCCCTTGCAGCTTTCACAAGTCACATAAACATCCGGCAGAAAGTTCATCTCGATCTTTTTGACACCGTCACCGGTGCAGGCCTCGCAGCGCCCCCCTTTGACATTAAAGGAAAACCGGCCCTGTCCGTATCCCCGGATTTTGGCGTCGGGCAGTTCGGCAAAAAGCGAGCGGATGACATCGAACACTTTGGTATATGTGCCGGGGTTGGATCGCGGCGTCCTGCCGATCGGACTCTGGTCGATGGAGATGATTTTGTTGAGATGATCGAGCCCCTGAACCTGATCATAGGGGAGAGGCACTGATTTGGACTGGTAAAAATGGCTGCTGAGCAGGGGAACCACGGTCTGATTGATCAGAGAGCTTTTGCCGCTTCCGCTGACACCGGTAACGCATGTAAACGTGCCGAGCGGCAGGTTCATGTCCACCGACTGCAGATTGTGCCCCCGGGCTCCGGTTACGGTCAGCTCTTTGCCCTTGCCTTTTCTTCGGGATTCAGGCAGGGCTATGGACTCTTTGTAATGCAGATAGCGGGCCGTCAGCGAATTTTGATCCAGCTCGCCGGGCCGCCCTTCCGTTACAATATGCCCGCCGAACCGTCCCGCTCCCGGACCCAGATCAACTACATAATCGGCATGCTCTATGGTTTCACGGTCATGCTCGACAACGATGACGCTGTTTCCCAGGTCGCGGAGAAGCTTAAGGGAGTTGATCAGCTTGATATTATCCCGCTGATGCAGTCCGATACTGGGTTCGTCAAGTATATAGAGAACTCCGACGAGCTGAGTGCCGATTTGTGTGGCCAGCCGTATCCGTTGAGCCTCACCTCCGCTGATGGTCTGTGCCTCGCGGTCAAGGGACAGGTAGTTCAGCCCGACGTTGAGCAGAAAATCGAGCCGGTCACGTATTTCCTTGACTACCTGCGATGCGATGACACGCTGACGTTCCCCCAGATCAAGCTGATCAACCGTTTTACGCAATGTGCGGATATCCTGCCTGACCAGGTCGTGAATATTGTAATCGCCGATCCGGTAAGACAAGGCCTCTTTTTTCAGCCGGCCGCCGCCGCAGGTGTCACAGGCAATGCGATTCATGAACGCTCTGGCCTTGTCGCGCTGCTTCGGGCTTTTCGACTCCTCATACTGTTCACGGATCAGGGTGATCAGACCGGGAAAAGAGTGTTTGTAGGTAACGCTGCTGTTCCGGAATTCATAGGTTACATTGAATTTATCCTCGCCGCTGCCATGGATAATGATTTCCCGCAGGTTTTCCGGAAGTTCGGATACCGGAGTATCAAACGAGGCTTTGTAAGCATCAAATACAGCCTCCAGCTGTTTGAATACAAAGATGTTCCGGGGCTTTCCAGGGTAGCGCAAGGCTCCTTCATTTATACTCTGGGAGGTGTTGGGAATGACAAGTTTCGGGTCGACATCATAACGATAGCCCAGTCCGTCACAATCCGGGCAAGCGCCATAGGGTGAGTTGAATGAGAACATATTGGGAGCCGGCTCGTCATAGGACAAACCGCTCTCCGGGTCGAACAGGTTCTGGGAGAAGAGCATGTCCCGGAACCCGTCCGGATGGTCTTTGTCCTCGATGGCCAGTATCAGGTTGCCGTCGGCCATGTCCAGGGCTATGTCCACACTCTGCTCAATGCGGCTGCGGCTGTTTTCAGAAATCACAAAACGATCCACAACGACCTCAATATTGTGGGTTTTGTAGCGGTCTGCCTGCATGCCCTCTTCGATTTCGCGGAACGTTCCGTCAATCCGGACCCGGATGAATCCCTGCTTGAGCGTCTGCTCAAAAAGCTCCCGGTAATGGCCTTTCCTTCCGCGGACCACCGGTGCGAGACAATAGGCCCGGGTACCCTGCGGAAGCTGCAGTATGCTGGCAACCACCTCTTCGGGAGTCTGCTTTTTCATCTGATTCCCGGTAATATAGGAGTACGGGGTTCCCGCACGGGCAAACAAAAGCCTGAGGTAGTCATAAATTTCGGTAACCGTACCGACCGTCGAACGCGGGTTTCGGCTGGTGGTTTTCTGATCGATGGAGATCACCGGTGAGAGTCCGTCAATGAAGTCGGTTTCCGGACGTTCCATCATTCCCAGAAACTGTCGCGCATAGGCAGAAAGAGATTCCATGAACCGTCGCTGTCCTTCGGCATAGATGGTGTCGAAAGCCAGGGACGTTTTCCCCGAACCGGAAATACCCGTAATCACGACAAACTGATCCCTCGGGATATCCAGATCAATATTTTTCAGGTTGTGTTCGCGGGCTCCGCGTATGGTTATGGCGTTCCTGGGCATGAAATTGAAATAGGATAAAAGAAAAACTTCAAAGTTATTACAATACGGTCATTTTTTAAACCGCAATCGGCATCATAATCATTCGTTTATTCCGCTCTAAGCATTATCTTATGGAAATGCCTGTTGACAGACGCATGATTAAAAACGATCATGACTGTATAAATCCAAAATTCTAAACTGATGAAACAGATCACCGCTGCTTTACTCTTTGTCGCACTGACGGCCGGATCGGTTGCCGGCAATACCCCGGTAGATTATGATGGACCCTGGAAGCATGCCGAAGGACCGTACGGCGGATCGGTTTGGGCGCTTCATATCGCCGGTGACGGTGTTATTCTTGCCGGAACCCTGAGTCACGGGGTGTATTTCTCGACTGATGAGGGGGATTCATGGCTGCATAGCAATCTTGACAATGAATCGGTCTATGATTTTGCCAAAGGATCCGGCGAGACCATATTTGCCGCCACCCAGGACGGCGTTTATCGTTCCGATGATAACGGACGCAGCTGGCAGCGGAAGTCATCCGGCATGGAAGAGACCCGGGTGCAGTCTGTGTTTGTTCACGAATCCGGACGGGTTTTCGCCGCAACACTCGTTGGCGGCATCTATACCTCGGACGATGACGGGGATTCATGGAGGGAAGCCAATGAAGGGGTACCCCTCAACTTTGCCTATGCACTTGGTGCCCACGCTGATGGTACCATGTTTGCCGGAATAACCAACCGTATTTTCCGTTCCGATGATGAGGGTGACACCTGGACAGAAACGGAATCGGACTTTCCGAATGTCCGCGCTCATGCCATCATTGCTGACAACAGCGGCAACCTGTTTGTTGCCACTCAGGACGGTGTCTATCGTTCTGATGATGACGGCAGCAGCTGGCATGCCACCGGAAATCAGTTTGAAGATTCCGGGATTTACGATCTGGCGCTCGGTGAAGACAACCAGCTTATTGCGGCCACGCGAAAAGGTGTGTATGTGTCCGGTGATGAAGGGGAGACCTGGGAATCCGCCGGCTTGACGGATCATCCGGTTTATTCCGCAGCCTCATCCCGGGGAATCACCGTCGTGGGCGGTAATCCCGGTGTATTCATCATGGAATAGCAAACACCCGACACACTCCAGGTTCCATAGATTTTGTCTTTAGTCATTCTGGGAATAGAAACATCGTGTGATGAAACAGCTGCTGCCGTCTATGACGGCAACCGGCTGCTGTCCAGTGTGATCGCATCCCAAAGTGATCATGTGGATTACGGCGGCATTGTTCCAGAACTTGCCTCGCGGGCACACGAGCGCGTTATTCATGATACGGTTGCGGCCGCCATAAGACAGGCTGATGTCACTTCTGACCGGATTGATGCCATTGCAGTTACTGAGGGACCCGGACTGATGGGATCGCTGCTTGTCGGACTTTGCTTCGCCAAAGGTCTTGCCATTCAGTGGAACAAACCGGTCATTGGTGTCAATCACATCGATGCCCACATCTATGCCACGTTTATTGATGAAGAACCGGAGCTCCCCTTTGTAAGCCTCGTGGTTTCAGGCGGACACACCCAGATATTTCATGTTGCGCGACCGCTGCAGCATGAACTCATGGGTCAGACGCGGGACGATGCCGCCGGAGAAGCCTTTGACAAGATCGGCAAGCTTCTGGGACTCGATTATCCGGCCGGACCGGAGATTGACCGGCGGGCAAAATCAGGTGATCCCGCATTTTATGATTTTCCCAGGGCAATGATGAAAAAGGGACTCGATTTCAGTTTTTCCGGACTGAAGACTTCGGTGCTCTATTACCTGCAGAAAATTCCGGAGAAGGAGCGGGAAGCCTTCCTTGAAAAGCACCGTGACCATCTCTGTGCCAGCGTGGCTTCGGCAATCACTGATGTGCTGGTCAACAAATTGCAGCAGGCGGTGCGGCAAACCGGCGTGAAAAGTGTGATTATTGCCGGCGGCGTATCGGCAAACTCCATGCTTCGTGACAAGGCAAGAAAAATGGCTGAAAAGTCAGGCGTCAAACTGCACATTCCCCATCCCAGGTATTGTACAGACAATGCTGCAATGATTGCCGTAACGGGTTGGTTCAAGGCCGATCAGGGCCTATTCGATGACTTGCATCTGAAACCGTACGCCCGGTTCAACTGGAAAAAATCAGGTTAGCGCCGCGGCGGGCAAAGACGGTCAGATGAACACCGGATGAGCACTGCTACCCTTTATCCCTGAAACTTTTTGCTTGCATCAACGGCAAGCCTGTCGACACGATTGTTGCGCTCATCAGTAGAGTGCCCCTTCACTTTCACCCATTCCACATCGTGCGGCTGCATCACCTGAAGCAGCTCCTCCCAGAGATCCCGGTTCTCCACCGGTTTTTTATCCGCTTTTTTCCAGCCTTTGCGCAGCCAGTTGTCGATCCATCCCCGGGTGAATGCATTTATGATGAGCGCACTGTCGCTGTGAACGGATACCCTGCAGGGCTTTTTGAGTATTCTGAGAGCCTCAATGATTGCCCGCAGTTCCATGCGGTTATTGGTCGTATTGGCTTCACCTCCGCTGATCGTTTTTTCCTGATCCTTCCACTGCAACAGCGCACCCCATCCGCCCGGGCCGGGGTTGCCGCTGCAGGCGCCATCCGTGTAGATAATGACATGCTGTTTTTTGTTGTTTACGGATGCACTGCTGCTTTTTGACTTACTCATCAGCTTTGGTCTGATATTTTTGTGATATGGTTGCAATCAATTTGTTGATGCGGTCGGTATTATGTCTAATCTGAATATCCCACGGCTCTTCACGAGACGGATCTGTTGCGGCGACAGCCCGGCTTGCATTGATAAGCGGCAGTCCGTCATGACCGGACAGGACCCGGTCAAGTTCGGGAACGGATCCGCCCTGGGCACCAACTCCGGGAATCAGAAGCGGCGCTTCAGGGTAAGCCCGCAAAACGGGCGTGTAGTGTTCCGGTTGTGTTGCACCGATGACCATTCCCAGTGAGCCGGGGTAACGGGCCGACACCTCCCGCAGCCTGCCGGCGATATACGCACTTAATGATTTCTCTGTGCCAAACGGCCGGGTCATGAGCTCATCAGCGCCGGGGTTGGAAGTAAGTGCAAGAGCATAGACAGCACGTCCGGCATCATCAAGAAACGGGGCCAGCGTATCGGTGCCCATAAAAGGGGAGAGAGTTATGGCGTCAAATCCGAACCGGTCGAACCAGGCTGCCTTGTACCGTGCATTGGTATGCGGGACATCGCACCGTTTGGCATCTGCAATGACCACCTTTCCAGAGGGAACCGCATCCAGGATTTCGTTTAGTACATGGAAACCATCCGCACCGAGTGCTTCAAAGTAGGCTGTGTTGAATTTGTAGGCAGCTGCTCCCGTTTTGGTTTGTTCAATGACGCGTCTGCAGAAAAAGACCGTCATATCGTTCTCAGACTGCTCCATTGCTCTGACTTCCCGGGGAAATGTTTCCGGAACGGGATCCACGCCTACGCAGAGGACCGAGCGGGAGTTGCGAATGGAGGCTTGTAATTTGGAGATGTAGCTCATGGACAGCAGATGATCGGATGGTAATTATCCGTAATTTAGTTCCTTTTTGTACCGCACCGAAAATACAATAATCCCGAGGCTTTTTTTTGCCGATTTAATGGAAAATCGGGATATATTTTGAGCCCGGCGTTGTTAGGGTCATTCAGCAACATTTGAAAACGGCAATTTTATCCAATCTGTGACATGCAGACATCCCGGTGGTTTGAATCCTGGTTTGACAGCCCGCTCTATGATCAGCTCTATTCCTACAGAGACGACAAAGAGGCGGCACGTCTTGTTTCCTGGATTCGTCACAGGTTTCCTCCGGAAAAACACCCGGAAGTGCTGGATATGGGTTGCGGAAGAGGCCGCCATTCATTGCTGCTGGCGGACGAAGGGTACCGGGTGACCGGAGTGGACTTGTCACCGCTCGCCATTTCGAAAGCTTTGGAAAAGGCACAGAACGGCTCACTCCGCAAGACAAAAAAAACGTCCTCTGCTGCGTTTGAAATCGGAGATATGCGTACCTGGCGGGGCGGGCCGTTTGATCTGGTTTGCAATCTGTTCACCAGTTTCGGGTATTTTGACGATGACGGGGATAATGCGTTGGTGCTGAATAACATGGTGGCCAGTATCAAAAATGACGGATATCTGGTTATGGATTACCTGAATGCGGATTACACCAAAAAGCATCTGGTTCCGCATGAACTGCTGGAGGTCGGATCCATGCAGTGTGAAATCACCCGTGTTATTGAAAAAGATACCGTCATCAAAACGATTCATTTCCGGCACCAAAGCAGCCGGGAGCATCAGAATTATCAGGAGCGGGTCAAACTGTATGACCGAAGCTGGTTCCGTGACAAATTCCGGGAGGCCGGACTGGAAGACCCGCAGGCGGCCGGAGATTACGATGGAAGTGAATATGACCCGGCCGGCAGTCCCCGCCTCATCCTTTACGCCGGGAACAAGGGCTCCTGAACGGTCTAAGGGTAATCATTATTCGGGGGTAAGCCGGGTAAACAGCCCCCGAATGCTCCTAAGCGCCGTTTTCATCCAGTTTCTTGAGCTTGCTCCGCAGCGTGCCGCGCGGAAGGTCAAGCAATTTGGCGGCACGTGATATATTGTTGTCGGCTTCTCTGAGTGCCCAGTTGATGATCTCCTTCTCCTTGTTATGCATATACTGCTCAAACGGCGGATAATCATCGCCCTCAGCATCATCATCGCTGCCGGTTTCTCCGTTGGGTGCCGACCTTTCATTAATCAGATCCGTTACAATATCGGGATCCGATGTGGCAATCACTCGCTCAACGGTATTTTCGAGCTGCCGTACGTTGCCGGGCCAGTTGTACTGCATAAGGGCTTCGTAAAAAGCCGGATCCAGATCAGAAAGCATATGACCGGCATCATGTTTCCCGAAAAAGTGATTGACAAGGTTCGGGATGTCCTCTTTGCGGTCGCGAAGCGGTGGTATATGGACCGGAATAATATGAAGCCGGTAATAGAGGTCTTCCCTGAATTCGTTTTTTCTGACCTGCTCTTCCAGATCGATTTTTGTGGCACAGATGACGCGGACATCCACGTTTACGGTTTCTGATCCGCCAACTCGCACAAACTGCCGCTCCTGCAGCACACGCAGAAGCTTGACCTGCAGGTGCAGGGGAAAATCATCAATGTCGTCAATAAAGATGGTCCCTCCGTCGGCCCGTTCAAAGTATCCCTCATGCTGCTGAATGGCACCCGAAAACGCCCCTTTTTCATGTCCGAACAGTTCGCTTTCCACAAGGGTTTCCGGAATGGCGGCACAATTGATGGCAATAAACGGCTTGTCTTTGCGGGTGCTGTGACGGTGAAGTGCACGCGCGACAACCTCCTTGCCGGTTCCGCTTTCACCCTGTATCAGAACGGTATAGTCGTGTGATGCGACATTTTCAACGGTTTCAAGCAGCTTGCGCATGGGGGGAGAGTTGCCGATGATGGTTTTGCTTTCAATCTGTTCGAGTCTCTTTTTCAGCTGCTGATTTTCATCACGGACTTCATGATACTGGTGGATGTTGTTCATCAGGCTGATAAACTTTTCAGGCGACAGAGGTTTGGTTATATAGTCATATGCACCTTTTTTGAGTGCCGATACCGCGGTTTCGACCGAGGCGTAGGCGGTTATGACAATCACTTCACATTCAGGATTGTTTTCCTTTGCAGCATTCAGAATGTCCAGTCCGCCTTTTCCCGGCAGGCGAAGATCCGTGATTACCACATCGTAGCTGTTCTCACAGACCAGTTCATGTCCCTTGCTGCCGTCTGCCACACTTTGCACTTCATAGCCTTCCTTATCCAGAAGGTTGGCCAGTGTGATTCTGGTTATTTTCTCATCTTCAACGATCAATATCTTCATGCGCTGACTCCACAGGTATGGTTATGATGAATTCTGTAAACTCTCCGATTTTGCTGTCGACCTTGATGGTTCCGTTGTGAGACTGCACAATGCCATGGGTTACGGAGAGACCGAGTCCGGTACCTCTGCCGGTCTCTTTGGTTGTGTAAAACGGTTCGAATATGACTTCACGCTCTTCTTCTGCAATGCCGGTCCCGTTGTCACGAATCCGTATTTCAATGTGATTTTCATCGGGTATTTTAAGTGAGACAAGAATAAAGCCCTCCTTGTCAACAGCATCAAGGCTGTTCAGCAGCAAATTCATGAGCATTTCCTGGATCAGGTTGGGATCGGCCTTGATTTCCGGAAATTGATCATCCTTTTCAATAGTTACCCTGATTGCTTTTTCAGTCAGACGGTATTCCAGCAGGTCCAGAACCATTTTGACCTTCTTCTCGATATGGACCGGCTCGGAAGATTTGGGCCGCTGTCGGGAGTACCCCAACAGCTTGGTGACAACCGATTCGATCTGGACAAGCCCTTCATTTATCAGTTTCAGGTATTCCTGCGTCTGCTCTTTGTTGTCCATGTCCTTTTGAATGCCATACACGCAGAAGCGCATGCCGTTCAGCGGATTGTTCACTTCGTGGGCCACGCCGGAAGCCAGCCGGCCGATCGAAGCCAGCTTTTCGGCCTGATATATCTGATGCTGGGCCATGGCCAGTTCCTGCCTGGAATGGTTTAACCTTTTTTTCAGCATTTCAAAATGCTTCAGCAGGAAGCCGATTTCATCGTTGCCCGGATTTGTGGCCAGCGGTTCATTTGATCCCAGATCAATTTTGTCCACCTCCACAACCAGGTTGCGCAGGGAGGCCATTACACGGTTGATGAAATAGTAGATCAATGAAAGGGTTACAGTGAGCGCCACCGCTGTGAGAAACAAGAGCTGAAAAAAGGACCTGCTGATACGGTCCCTGGTAGTCTGAGCTTCGAAACCAAGTATGGCGCTACCCCAGCGTTTCTCCCCGATCTGAAGCGGCTGAAGCGCTTCGAGGGTCCACCCGTGCACCTCATCCTTGAACACGGATGTGACCGGCTCTCGGCTTTCAATGACACTGAGCAGACGAGAATCTGTTATGGTCTGGTCATATTGTGACAAATCACTGTGGGCGATGATCCTGTGCTCGTTGTCCTGAATAGAGATGTAGGTGATCGATTCCACATTGTCCAGAAAATTCTGGATGTGACTTTCAAGCAGATCGCCGCCGATGACCCCCTCTCTTTCAGACTGGATAAGTGTTTCAATGACCGGAATGGAGAAGGCCCTGGAAACCGACAAGGCATTCTCCTTTTGCTGCTCAATGATCAGGTTGCGCCACTGGAGCAGTATCCCTATGGAAATAACGATCATCAGAACCGACACAATAACCCCGGTAACCGCAAGAATCCGGAATTTAATGCTGGAGCGGAACCATTCCCGAAGAACCTGCAGTAATCTCATGGCTGTCTCTCCGGCTGGTTGATTTGTGGAAGAAGATGATCGTAATCACGCGGTTCGGCCCTGGTGAAACCGAATGCAAACTCCTTGTCCCAGCGTGATATAAGCTCCTGAAAATCGGGATGGTCCGGATCAATATTCAGGAGTGCAGAGGAGATCGCTTCCACTTTGTATTCATCATAATCTTCCGGCACGACAATCGGAGATCCCGGTACCGGGGGCGACTGATCAATCACGCGAATACCCCTGCCTTCAAATTCTCTTGCAACACGATCTTTTACGCTCCCTGCATCAAAGCTTCCCCGTATGACTTCGTAGACAACCGAGTGATGATGATCGAAGTATTCAATTGCAGACAGATCATCACGGGTCATATTGTACTGATCAAAACCGGACCGGAACAGCCAGTTGCCCGAGTAGGACTGTGCCGAAGGAAGTGCCAGGCTGTGCCCTTTCAGGTGTGGGAGCCCATGCTTGTCAGAGTCCTCTCTTACAATGACCACAGAATGAAAGAAGGGTTCTCCGTTTTTATTCAGCGGCTTAAGTATGGGGATGATGTTATATTCATCACGCGATTTGGTGTAGATATATGATCCTAAAAATGCTGCGTCCAGCTCACCGGAACCCAGTCCCTGAACGGTTTCAATGTAGGACCTGCTGATGACCAGCTCAAAGTGATAGTCCGACTCTCTGCCAAGGTAATCCATTACAGGCTGGTACCCCTGATAAAGAATGTTTGCAGGAAAACGCGAAATGACCCCGAAATGAACAGTGTCAGCCGGACTCCGGTGGAGCACTTCGACGGTTTCAACTTCACCGGGATACGGCGATGTGATGTCTACTATGGATCGGTGGAGAAATAGCGTAAACACAACAGCAAACAGAAAAATCACAAGACTTATTACGAGGATCTTTTTTCTGATCATCGGATGCGAAAATAAATGTCGGTGAGAAATAGTCACGGTAGTTGTTTTCATAAGGAGCAAAAACCGTACCCGTAAAGAGAAACGGTTCAACCTGACGATATTTAGCCATCGTCAATGAGAAAAGCAATTAAAATGGCGAGATTTCGCCGTGATAGTGGCGATATGTCGCCGATCCTGGCGGTATTTCGCCGGTTGCTGAGTCCGAAACCATGCATGCAACATGCCTCAGATCAAAAAAGAGCCTGATCTGCAGATTTGAAGTGCAATTGGCATGCTGTTTGTAAAAGCGCTTACCAAACTTTGTTTAAACCGGAATAGTCACCAAAAAATTGAAAATCATGAGTAAGGATAAACTGAATATCGGCGAAGCTTCAAAACCCAGATTCGAATTCCGGACTTTCGGACAGGACTTTAGTCACGCTCATTACAGAATGTCCCGGTTATCGGTTCCTGTACCGGAAAAAGTATGGGAACGCCATTCTGATGAGATATACATTTTGTCGCGTACCAACGATGTCAACAACACCAAAATTCGTGACGGAAAGATGGACATCAAAACCTTCATCAAGACAGTTGATGGTCTGGAGCAATGGAATCCGCTCATGAAGGGTGAGTTCCCGATGAAAAAAGAGATGCTGGAAAAGGAGGTTATTCCTGCATTCCAGGTGGATATGGGAGAACTGACCAAAGAAGAATATACGCTGGAAGAATTTCTTCAACTGGTCAAAGACCATCCGGAACTGGAATCTGCACGGGTTCACAAGCAGCGGTTCGGCTACATGGTGAATGACACCATATGTGAGTTCGGTTATGTCACCATCAACGGCGCCAAAGTCGCGACGATCAACTCCGAGTCAACCGAGATCGAAGATATTAAAAAGACGATGGCTGATGTCGGCCTTGAGAGTGTCGAAAACATCAACTATCTGCAGGCCATAAAAAGGGTAACCGGGATGATCGACAAGCCGCTTGCAAATGAATGATGCACAGCCGGTATTATTGGGCGGATTATCAAACTGAAACCGATACAAATTCAAATAACCGAAATTATGTCTCAGGAAATTGAACGCAAGTTTCTCGTCAAAGGCGATTTTAAAAAGGACGCCTTCAAGGAAACAAGGATCATACAGGGCTATCTTTCATCAGTGCCGGAACGGACGGTCAGGGTCAGGGTGAAGGGTGACAAGGGATTCCTCACCATCAAAGGAATCGGTGACGAATCCGGTGCCAGCAGATTTGAATGGGAAAAAGAGATTCCTGCCGATGAAGCAAATGACCTGCTCAAAATTTGCGAACCCGGTGTGATCGATAAAACACGCTATCTGGTGAAGGCAGGCCAGCATACGTTTGAAGTCGATGAATTTTATGGTGACAACGACGGACTGACGGTCGCTGAAGTGGAGCTTGACTCGGTTGACCAGAAGTTCGAAAAGCCGGATTGGCTGGGTGAAGAAGTGACCGGCGATGCCAGGTACTTCAATTCCATGCTAATGAAAAATCCCTATAAAAACTGGTAGGACCGTAGCAGGAGTATGTCCGGTCAGGTCTGTGTCGGACGTGCAGACCGCCGGACATATTTCATTCATGTAATGCTTTCAGAAGCCTGAAACGCGGCGGAGGTCCCTGCCACTAAATGTTGCTTTAAATCAATAATATTTCGAACGATGAGTGACAGCAAAAAGGAACACTTGAAAACTGATGCGGAAGGAAATTCGTATGATCCGCTGGACATGACGAATTACTCCATTGAAAAGCTTCCGACCCGGAAGAAGTCTCCCGCCGAGCAGTGGATGGCCACGATCGGAGCCCCGCTTGCGGTCGTGGTATTCATACTATTCGCTTTTGTTATTGAAATTCCCTATTTGCAGGAGTTTGATGTGGATTCGATCCAGTCAGACACCGCTGTGGAAATACTTACCGATGTGGGTGATGACAAATTCAGCCAGAAAAATCATTTCATGCTGGCCATCTTTCTGGCAGCCATCATTCTCTGGATTACTGCAGCCATCCCCAACTATCAGGTTTCTCTGATTCTGATTATTTCCCTGGTTCTCACCGGTGTGCTTCCGGAAAGGGAGGCATACGCGCAGCTCGGGCATCCGGTGATGTGGCTGAACATCATGTCGTTTGTTCTGGCAAGCATGCTTGTGGCAACGGGTGTGGCGAAGCGTTTCGCTCTCTGGTTTATTCTGAAATTCGGTAAAAATGCCGGATCCATTTTCATCAGTTTTATTCTGATCAATACGGTATTGTCGGCGTTCATATCTGCCACGACGGCCAAGGCAGCTATTCTCCTGCCCATTTTTATGGTAATTGCAGCCGTGTACGGAGCAGAAGGCGGAAACAAAAAGAACAACTTTGGCCGAAGTATTGTGCTTCAAAACCTGCTGAATATCAATCTCGGTGCCGGTGCTTTTGTGACCGGTTCGGGAGCCAACCTGCTTGCAGCAGCGTTGATCAGCGGCGCCATTGATGGCAATGTCTATTTTGCAGACTGGATGGTTGCCATGTTTCCCACAATGGTCGGCATGATGTTCATAGGCTATATTCTGGCCATGAAAGTCTTTTTTCCGCTTAAGCCGGATGAGCGTGTGCCTCAGATCAGCGGGGGAATGGATATGCTCAAAAAAGAGTATGATAAGCTAGGAAAGATCGACTATCAGGAGATCAAAACCATTATCATATTTCTCGCAATCCTGACGCTCTGGGCAACCGACCGCATCCATGGTGTAAGTGCTACGGCGGTTGCATTTGTCGGGGCTATTATTGCCCTCTTGCCGAGATACGGTATTGTGACATGGAACCAGGTCGATATCCCGTGGCACCTCATGCTGTTTTCGGCCGGTGCTTACACACTTGGGGCAGGATTCAATCACACAGATCTGCCCTCGCTCAGTGTCAATGCCTTTTTCGACGGCCTGGGTATTCAGGATGAGACCCCGTTCTGGGTATTGTATATGCTCATGACCGGCGTGATGTGTTACAGTGCGCTGATCTTCCAGTCCAAAACCATGCGTACCATGCTCTTCATACCCATCGCGATCGGTGTCGCCCAGCGGTTTGATATCAGCGTGCTCAGTCTGGCACTGCCGACAGCATTCATGATTGAATATGTCTGGGTACTCTATTTCAACAGTAAACCAGCAGCACTTCTTTACGAAACCGACCGGTACGATCTCAAGGATGCCTTCAAGTTCGGTTTTACCCTGATGGTAATCGGATATTTCCTGAACATTCTGCTTGGAGAAACATACTATCGCTGGCTGGGTATCACTCCGGATGGTGTATTCGGAATATTCTGACAGACAGACAATCTCTCATTTATCCAATGTAACGGAATATCATGGCTCAGCTATTTACCAAACACAAACAGATTGAAGGTGAAATTGACGACTTTCTTGATATGATAGTAGAGGGAGGTCTGCTGTTCAAGAAAGGTGTACAATTTTATCTGCACGGCAGAAAAGATGAATTTGAAGGACGACTCAGCGAGCTGAGAAGTCTCGAAAAACAGGCCGATACGCTGCGGAGAAATGTGGAGACCAAACTGTACCTGCGAACGCTCATTCCCGAGTTCCGTGGCGATGTCCTGGGTCTGCTCGAACATTCCGACGCTGTTCTGAACAAGATTACCGATACCCTTCTTGAGTTTTCCGTCGAGATTCCTGAAACCCTCGAAGATCTCAACGAACTTCACGAAGATCTGGCATTTAATGCCATTGAGGCATCGGAAAATATGGTGAAAGCCATCCGGGCCTATTTCCGGGATCTGTCCGCAGTAAGGGACAATATCAAGCAGGTTCAGTTTTCACGCGAGGAGACCAACCGGATCGCCGAAAAATACAAGCGTGACCTGTTTCAGCGAACCAATCTGCGCCTGAGTCACAAAATCCACCTCAGGTACTTTGCACATAATATCGAGCAGATTGCCGATGAAGCTGAGGATGTCTGCGACCGTCTGGCTATAGCTGCAATTAAACGCTACATATAGAAAAAATATACTAAGCAATGGAATGGATCTTTTTAATTAGCGGGTTATTTCTCGGCTGGTCGCTGGGAGCCAATGACGGTGCCAATATTTTTGGTACCGCCGTCGGGACCCGTATGGTCCGTTTCAGTACAGCAGCGTTGGTTTCCACCATATTCGTAATTCTTGGAGCCGTGTTAAGCGGGGCCGGGACTACCGAAACACTGGGTCAGCTCGGAGCCGTGAATGCTCTCGCAGGATCCTTTACCGTTGCACTGATGGCCGGATTTACCGTAACGGTAATGACGCGCATGAAACTTCCGGTTTCTACCTCCCAGGCTGTAGTAGGTGCCATTCTGGGCTGGAACCTGTTTACCGGTTCTCCGACCGACTACAAAGCGCTGGCTGAAATTGTGGGAACCTGGATATTCTCACCGATTCTGGCCGGAATATTTGCCATCGGGCTCTACCTGCTTGCCAAAAAATATCTGGGCTCGGCCAAAATCCACATGCTGCAGATGGATGCCTGGACACGCATGGGGTTGATTGTTGTAGGTGCTTTCGGGGCTTACAGTCTCGGAGCCAACAATATTGCGAACGTGATGGGGATGTTCGTGTTTGCCAATCCTTTTGAAACGGTGACCATCGGTGGTTTACTGGACTTCACCAGCACGCAGCAGCTGTTTCTCATTGGTTCGGCGGCAATCGGGGTCGGAATTTACACCTACTCCTACCGGGTGATGACAACGGTAGGCAACGATATTTTCAAGCTTACCCCCTTGCTGGCACTGATAGTTGTGCTGGCCAAATCTCTGGTGCTTTTTGTCTTCGCCTCACAGGGCATTGAAAGGTTTCTTTTATCAATCGGGCTGCCGGCGTTACCGCTTGTACCGGTATCAAGCTCACAAGCCATAATCGGCGCCATTCTGGGTGTGGCTATTGCGAAAGGGAGGACCGGAATCAACTACGCGGTAGTCGGCCGCATTGCTTCCGGATGGGTTATAACACCGGTTATTGCCGCGGCCCTGTGTTTTGTGGCACTTTTCTTCGTTCAAAATGTATTTGAACAGGAGGTCGTGAAAAAACAGGGGATTGACCTTCAGACCTCTGTGCTGCAGGAAAAGGCAGAGTGGCGCCCTGTTCCGGAAAATACATTCGTAATTGAACATGCCGGTATGAACGATAAAAAAGAGATCCGGTGCAGTACCGGTTTTCCCCGAAGCATTAAAGAGTTTCAGCACAAAAACGGTACCGGCGAGCGACCGTTGGTTCTGAGCAGTATTAAACGCTCGCCACTAACAACCGGAGTTTCTCCTGCAGATGAATTTGCAGATTCCGGGTCGTACAACACTATTAATAAATGAATGAGGGCAGTTATATGTTACATTCAAAACAAAAAAACAGCCAGATTCCCTGGTTGCAGGCAATTGTAGTTGCATTTGTGATGACCGGTCTGCTTTATCAGCCGGCTTTTGCCACAGATGCTGATGAAAAGAAACCGGAAACAAAAGAAGCAACAGAAGAAAAAGCCGAAGAAGCAGCAGATGAGCATGACGAAGATGTTCCGCAAGCGGCAATTGACATGCATCCGGAACTGGAATATGATCCCACCACTCCGCTTGAGTGGCAGGAAGTCATTATCCGCCCGCACAAATTTGCCATCGCCAGCTCGGATGGAAAGCACAGAATCGGTATTCGCGGTCGTCTCCAGACAGACGTGGCCTATAACCTGTTTGACAGCAACGATACCGTTAACCGGGCCGAGTTTGGTGATGAGCGTACCGCACATTACGGAACCTGGCACCGGCGTATTCGAATGGGTATGCTCGGTGTAATGTATAACCGCTGGGAATGGCAGGTGGAACCCGAGTTCCGTGATACAGAAGTGCGATTTGCCAACCTGTATATGGCCTATCTGTTTGATCATGGTCGTCTGGCATTCGGTCACTTCAAAGAGCCCTTCAGCATGGAAAGCCATACCAGCTCAAGAAGAATCACCTTCCTCGAGCGCGCCGCTCCTGTTGATGCGCTTCGTCCCAGCAGCAGCCGTTCAATCGGTCTGATGTATGAGACCCTCCGTCCGGGATGGTATCTTGGTGGTGGAATTTTTGGCGGCAATACCTGGGGCGCACAGGAACGCGAACGGGACATCAACGAAGGATGGGCCACAACGTTCCGGGGAAGTTTTGCACCGCTTGATGATCAGTCACAGGCGCTGTTTGTCCACCTTGGCGGTAGCTTCCAGCATCGCGAGAACGCCTATGGACGTGGGGATGACCTGTCGGTAGACGGTGACGGAGAAGAAATGGTCAAAGGATACATGCCGGTACGAAAGCGTACCAGAACGGGGCAGCGCGCCGCTGAGGTTCGCTTTGTAGGCCGTCATGATCTTGAAGGGATCAAGCACCATCAAACCTATGCACTCGAAGCTGCAACGGGTTATGAAAGACTGACACTTCAGGGTGAGTATCTGTGGGCCAATTTCAACCGTCCGGATGACCTCACGGTTGATAATTTTGCCGGAGAACTGGAAGAAGCAGAAATCGATAATGTGGAATGGCTGGACTATTACGACGAAACCGTTACACAAAGCGGATGGTACATCGAAGGCACGTTCTTCCTGAGCAACGACCGCCGGACCTATCGCTCATTCAGCGGTGACTTTGGCAACCAGTACGTCAGCAGTCCGGTATCTGAAGGCGGAGCCGGAGCCTGGATGCTTACTGCCCGTTATGCGCATATGAACGGCTATACCGATCAGTATGCTGTTGATGCTGATGGAAATCACCTGTTTGATGAAGATCTTTTTGAGGGTGATCAGTATGCCGGCGGACAGAAGGTTGACCGCTTTACTCTGGGACTGAACTGGTTCCCCGAGACGGGAATTGTTACAAAGCTGAATGTCATGTACATGGACGGACGCTATCAGAAGCCCGTTGAGAACCTCGCAGGCGATCCTGAAGTGCGGAGCACGAAAGGATGGTCCTTCGCTCTCAGATTCCAGTATGAGTGGTAATCATATTCAGTACGACGCCACGGGGATTGATCCGGATCCCTTCGTCTAATTAAACCGGATCTGTCAGTCACGGTAACAGGCTGATATAACGTAGCTGCAGGAGGCCCCTTTCAATCCGAAAACGGTTTGGAAGGGGCTCTTTTTTTGAGGACAGATAAATAAATCATGGTATCCATGATTTATTTATCTTCCTGCTCTATCGCGAACTGTATATAAGAGTGCAAAGCAGCAGCTCTCCGTCTGCACGGTAAAACAGAAAAGCTTATTCAGCGTTACTGGCTCACAAGAGACTGCCAGTCACTGTCCGACACCGGACGGAATGCATCTTCATCCAACGACAGCTTGTTGCTCTTTTCGATGATTGCCGCAGCCCTGTCCCGCGGATCCGGATGGGTCTGAATCCACTGGGGAGCTGTTACGCCGTCACGTGTTTTGGTTGAGATGCGAAGCAGAAAATTGGCAAGATGGGCAGGGTCCCATCCGGTCTCAACCATGTATTCAAACGCCTTTTCATCGGCCTCCCTTTCATGCTGCCTGCTGTACGCTGTTGTGGTGAGAATCCGCAATACATTGGATATGATTTCCGTGCCCGCATCCATGCCGCTGAGTGTCATCAGCAAGGTAATGCCGAACTCTCTTTGCAAACGCTCCATGACATGATTTTCGGTGATATGGGCCAGCTCGTGAGCAAGAACACCGGCAAATTCATCCGCATTTTCGGTATAATCCAGCAGTCCGGTGAATATGATGATGTTGCGTCCGGGAATAACGGCGGCATTGATCACAGAACTGTCAAACAAATGAATGTCAATGGACTCCGGGTCGACACCGTTGGAGTCGCACAGTTCCCGGTGAATATTCTCGATGACGGACAATAGTGAGTCATTGGCGGAACGCGGATGCTGAAGCTCAAGCTGTTTGAGCAGGAGTTCCCCAAGCTTTTTTTCGGTCTCCCTGCCAATCGATTCGGTGGTGGTCTCACCGAGAAAATCAATCCGGCTCAGGCCATACCAGATTCCGGCAATCACCAGTATCGACAGGAATAGCTGAAGCAGCGGTTTTTTCATATCTATCTCACGGCTTGCAGACGGCATTGGTTAACGGTCCCCAGAACCACCATTCGACATGCCGACCCTTGCGGGTGACAATGGCGGTGTAGATGGTCATCACAAATTCGGTCAGATTGATCAGCATAGCTGTTATGACCCAGGCAATGTAGGTATTTGCAAGCTCGCCGGACCCGAAGACGATGCTGAGGGTCCATCCGACCGTAATCACATTGACGACAAAAATGGTGACTTGGGAAAGCATAGCCTGGGTGCAGTGCCAGCGGGTGAAGTAGGGCCCTTTGCGGTTTCCAAGGTAGAAAATTCCAGTGGCAAGAAGGTTGGCAACGGGCAGGGGCACCCCGACCATAATCGCGATAAGAGACATGAGGTAACTGTTGGAGGCTTTCTCACGCTCTGAGTCGTCTGGTTTGTAACTGAATTCAGGATGTTTGATCATGAGTTCCGTAAAGGTCGAATGATGGAATAACGTACTGACTAAAGGCCCTTCTGGATATTCCAGAACCAGTTTGCAAGTACCAATATTATGAGAACCGATGCAAGCCAGAATTGTTTTCCAATATATGCTTCAGCGCGTTGATAATATGATAACAAGGTCTCTTTTTTTCTGATCAGGTCGGAGAGGGTCCATGCAGGCAGAACGATCAGCAGACCGGCAGCGATCACACCAAGCGGGTTGATAAGCAGTGATCCGGCAACATCACCGTTAAGCAGCAATACGATGGAACGGCTTGTGCCGCAGGAAGGGCAGGGGAAACCGGTCAGCCGGTTGACCGGACAAATTTGTGCTGAAATACCTGCGCTTTCTGCGCGGAAGAACAGCCATGCAATGAAGGCATAAGAGGTCAGGGCAAGTGCAAGAATGAGTGCATATATGGGATTTCCTGCAAGCATGCTGACCCTGCTGTCAGTAGTGAAGTATTTCCTGGATCTTTTCGTAGTTGACTTCACGTGTTCGTCCCATGATCAAAAAATAGTCCACAATGGTCCAGATGCCGAAACCTCCGCAAGTTAAAAGCTTGGCTATGCCCAGTCCGACATCCCCGATAACAAAACGATCCACGCCAAGCGGTCCGGCAATGAGTGAGATAACCAGGCTGATAATCGGATCTTTAAAATTTGTGGCTTGAAGCCTTAAAAAAGTAGATTCATCGGCATTCAGCATCGCTTGCCGGATGGATGATATTTGATGAGGTTCGAAGAATTTGTTATTTGACATGATAAACATGTCAACCTGCTGTTTCTCCATGCAATCCCTCCGTTTTATATGGCTGTTTTGGTTCTTTTACAGACCATCATACGATAAATAATTCTGCAAGTTTATCAAAAAAAGAGATTTGTTTGATAAACTTGCACTTGGAATCACCTCCGTTTACCGGATCGTGGCATCTTTTGTGACTTCCTGAAAACCGTGAGGCGGCCGGTCCAGTGTCCAGGTTTCAAAATAGAAATGCCTTTCACTGCCAACCCTGTTGGCATTTATGCTGAAATATCTGAGTCCGGGGCCGATCAGCTTTTTACAGGAGTCAAAGATGGTCTCGTACAGGTTTTGCGCTGAAAAAAGATGAATATCAATGCCATGATGTGCTTTTTCTGTAAGCAGGACGTAGTATCCGGAGTCAAGAAGTGACGTCAATGGCCTGAAGTTTTCCCGGATTCCGGTGTGATTGTCCAGGATGAGCTGACGGGCAAGTTCCCTGTTTTGTCCCTGAGGATTTTTGCCAAAAAGGAATACCGAATGTGTTCGCGGATTTTTCTGAAGATATTCACTGAATGTGGCAATTTCGGAACCATCCGTATGAAACCACCCCGGCTCTTTCGTTTCAGGTGACTGGCGCTTTTCATCAGCCATAAGCTGCTCCAGTGTTGAAAGTATGAGAGGCCAGACAGACAGCGTGTTCAGTCCGAACCGGAACTTTCTGAAATCGTCAATATTGCTTCCGGAACGGTCAGTGTCTGCTGTTTTTTCTGTCCGGCTGCCGCTGCCGGCGCCGGTATCCGTGTCTGCAATGGTTGTACCGGTGAAGTAATACCGGTTATACGTTTTTTCCGGACGGAGAAAGGCTTCAAGGGTGTTTTCCCGTGTTTCACGAGCGATTTTCTCCTGGTGCCCCGACAAATGTCCGAGGGTAATGTCGTGTTGAAAGATTATCTTTAGAATTTCCATAATGTGCTGCACAGATGATTTTCGGCTATATAGCTTCGGCGGGATTCAGGCAGTGAATCCCGCATGGTAGGTAAATGCATGCCGGATGACTATCCTGAATATTTCAGCGCCGAATAACTGCCTGTATAAAATAAAAGCCCCGGAAATCATTCCCGGGGCTTCAAAAAATCAGAATAGTTCTGCTGATTTAATCAGGTGCTTATATGGCAGTGGCAATTACAAGCGCCACGATGGATATAAGCTTGATAAGAATATTGAGCGAAGGTCCGGAAGTATCCTTCAGCGGATCACCGACGGTGTCTCCCGTAACAGCGGCTTTGTGTGCATCCGAGCCTTTGCTGTAGGTTACGCCGTCAAATTCAATATCAGCTTCGATCATTTTCTTGGCATTGTCCCAGGCACCGCCGGCATTGGCCTGGAAAAGCGCCATGAGCACACCGGAAACGGTCACACCGGCAAGCAGACCGCCAAGTGCTTCAGGACCGAAAATAAAGCCGACAAGCACCGGCACGGCAATGGCCATAAGTCCGGGGAAAACCATCTCCTTGAGTGCCGCTTTCGTGGAGATCTCAACACATTTGCCATATTCTCCGGCATTTTCAGCCTTGGCAAAGGTCTCTTTGTCTTCATCGCTCCATTGATCCTGTTCTTTGCCCTCATTTCTGCGCATTACTTCAAGTGCATTTTTAAGCGCGGGAATCTCAGCGAACTGGCGGCGGACTTCCTGAATCATGAAATTGGCTGCCCGTCCTACAGCTCCCATTGAAAGAGCCGAGAAAACAAAGGCGAGCATCGCCCCGACAAAGAGTCCGGCAATCACACCGGCCTGGGATATATCAATGACCTGGATCTCGGCCGATGTCATGTAGGCTCCGAAAAGGGCAAGTGCTGTCAGTGCGGCTGAACCGATGGCAAATCCCTTGCCAATGGCAGCTGTTGTGTTTCCGACAGCGTCAAGCTGATCGGTTTTTGCGCGCACTTCAGGCGGCAGCTCGGACATTTCGGCAATACCACCGGCGTTATCGGCAATCGGACCGTAGGCGTCGACTGCGAGCTGGATGCCGAGGGTGGAAAGCATACCCACAGCTGCAATGGCAATACCATAGAGACCGGCAAATTCAAAAGCGGTCATGATGGATATGGCGATGATCAGAATCGGAAAAGCAGTGGAAATCATCCCCACCCCAAGTCCGGCAATGATGTTAGTCGCATGGCCGGTTATGGACTGACGAGCGATATTGATAACCGGCTTTTTGCCAACTCCGGTGAAGTATTCGGTGATGAATCCGATCAGCAGTCCGGCAATCAGACCGATGATCGAGGCAAAAAAGACGCCGTTGGCGGTGATGGTCCGCTCTTCACCGTAAAGAATGTCGGTGTAGGTCCAGCTGGAAGGCAGAACCCAGTTTATAAGGAAGAAGAAGGTAACGATCAGTATACCTGCAGCAACTACTTCTCCGATATTGAGCGCAGTCTGGGGATTGCCGCCTTCTTTGACACGAACAAAAAACGTTCCGATGATGGAAATAATGATTCCTGATCCGGCCATTAGAAGCGGAAGAACGACACCGCTCATGTTGCCGAATGCTGATTCATCGACAAAATGCTGTGAGGACATAAACACAACCCCGAGTACCATGGCGGCAATGATGGACCCGACAAACGACTCGAACAAATCCGCGCCCATTCCGGCAACGTCGCCCACATTGTCACCCACATTATCGGCAATGGTGGCAGGGTTCAGGTGGTGATCTTCCGGAATACCGGCTTCGACCTTGCCGACCAGGTCGGCACCGACATCAGCGGCCTTGGTGTAAATTCCGCCGCCGACACGTGCGAAAAGAGCAATGGATGACGCACCAAATGAGAAACCTGTAATCACAGTTACGATGGTGGCGAGTGTTTCCTGCATGGTAGCATCCGAATCAGGTCCGGGGATGAAACCGAAAACACTGGTGTAGAGCCAGAAAAGCAGGCCAAGACCAAGCACGCCAAGTCCTACAACGCCCATTCCCATAACGGATCCGCCGGAGAAGGCAACAGTCAGCGCCTTGTTAAGGCTTGACCGAGCGGCATGCGCCGTGCGGACATTGGCCTTGGTGGCCACCCGCATTCCGATGAAACCGGCCAGTCCCGAACAGAGCGCCCCGACGATAAACGAGAGGGCAATTAACGGGGACGATCCTTCAGTCACTGATCCCTGAAACCCGATGAGAACTGCAACGATTACTACAAAAATGGCAAGTACACGGTACTCGGCCTTCAGGAATGCCATGGCCCCTTCAGCAATATGGCCGGCAATCCGTGTCATTTTTTCGGTGCCGGTATCCTGTTTGTTGACCCAGTTTGATTTGATATAAGTGAACAGCAGTGCGATAATACCTGCAATCGGTATAATGTAAAATATGTAATTCATAATCGCTTCTGATTAAGTGAAGTGGTAGAGTTCGCTATCTTTTGACTGTCAGGACGTTGTATGGCAGGACAGGGGGAATATTATTAATTGAAATGATTCATAGCAATAACTATTCCTTCCCGGATAAAGCATAATGCTGCTTCTTCTGACTTTTTCAAACCCTCTTCTACATCCGGCATTTCTTCATCATCAAAAGGAGAGAGAACATATTCGGATTGCCGGCCGCGCGAATAATTATTACCGATTCCAAACCGCAGGCGCGGAAAATCGCGTGTGCCAAGATGATCTATAATACTTTGAATTCCGTTATGGCCGCCGGCACTGCCTTCGGGTCTGAGGCGGATCTTGCCCGTTGGAAGGTTGACATCGTCATAACAGACCAGGATGTCACCGGGCAGATAACGGAACATGCGGCAGGCTCTGAGAACGGCCTTGCCGCTGTTGTTCATAAGTGTGGTGGGCTGGATGAGTATGGTTTTCACACCCTTGAAACGCCCGACGCCCAGAATGTAAGGGTCGTCGGTCTGTTCCATGCTTGCCGACAGTGTACCGGCAAGACGGTCCACTATCGAAAAACCGATATTATGCCGTGTACCGGTATACTTTTCCCCTATATTGCCCAGCCCCACGATAAGTGGCATGACGAAATGGTTTAGCTGTCGCTTTCCTCTTTGGAGCCAGCTTCGTCTCCGCCTTCTTCGCCTTCAGCTGTTGTCTCTTCGCCTTCTTCACCCTCTTCACCTTCTTCCTCTTCTTCTTCAAGACCGAGAAGCTCGGCGAGGCCACCTTTCGGCGGACGGATAACGGCGATAGTACGATAGGAAGCACGCAGCGGCTCCAGACCTTCGATGTCGATCGCTTCAACATCAATGGTGTCACCGATATCCAGATGCGAGATATCCAGAACAATTTCTGCCGGGATGTCTTTCGGGAGACAGAGCACGGAGATTTTGCGAAGCGGCTGATACAAACGGCCGCCTTCGGCAGCACCTTTGGGAGTGCCGGTCAGCCGGATGGGAATCTCGATGGTCACCGGAGTCTGCTCCTCCATGGCGAACAAATCCACGTGAAGCGGACGGTCGGTGACAGGATGGAAATCAACCGCCTGTATCAGGGTCATGTACTCGGTCCCTTCGTAATTGATATTGATAAGGGCCTTTTTTTCGGAGGACAGGGCTTTTTCAAGCTCCAGTTCCGGGATATAGACGTTGAGATTTTTGTCCAGTTTCGGCCCGTAGGAGACCGCGGGAACCATGCCGTCCTGACGCAATTTTTTCAGAGCGGATTTGCCTTTTGGGCGTTCAGATGCTTCAACTTCTATGATAATTGGTTTTTCCATGATTCAGAAAACACTTAAGGGTTAGTCATCAAACAAGGTACTTATCGAATCGTCTGTGTAAATTCGCCTGATCGATTCGGCAAAAAGTCCGGCAACACTCAATACATGAATTTTGTCGGATGGTCGCTTCAATGGAACGGTGTCCGTAACCAGAAACTTGTCTATCGGAGAATCTTCTATTCGCTGGTATGCCGGGCCTGACAGTATGGAGTGTGTGCTGGCCGCCATGATTTTTTTTGCACCGCGTTCCTTCAGGGCAACCGATGCATTGGTGATCGTTCCGGCCGTATCAATGAGATCATCCACCAGCAGGATGTTCTTTCCGTCAACTTCACCGATAATATTCATGACCTCGGCGATATTTTGATTCGGACGGCGTTTGTCAACAAATGCTAGTCCGGCATGGAGACGCTTGGAGTAGGATCGTGCCATCTTGAGACTGCCCACATCCGGTGCTACTACAACCAGATCTTCTGTCGGGTTTTGCCTGAAATGTTCAACAAAAATGGAACTGGCATACAGATGATCGAGCGGGATGTCAAAAAAGCCCTGGATCTGGGGTGCGTGCAGGTCCATCGTCAGGACCCTGTCGGCTCCGGCTCCGGTCAGCAGGTTTGCAAACAGTTTGGATGCAATGGATACTCTGGGCTGGTCCTTGCGGTCTTGCCGGGCATATCCAAAGTAGGGAATTACTGCTGTGACCCGGTGGGCTGACGCTCTTTTGGCCGCATCGATCAACAGAAGAAGTTCAATTATGTTGTCACCGGGCGGAGGAGTGGACTGGACAATGAATACGTCGGCTCCGCGAATGCTTTGCTGATATTTGATATACAGCTCACCGTCGGAAAAGGACTTGATGGTAACGGCACCAAGCTTGGTGCCGAATTTTTCAGCAATGGCACGTGACAGTGCCAGGTTGCTTCTGCCGGCAAATATGGCTAGAGGCTTATCCAAGACTTTTGAGCGACGGCTTTATGCGGTGAATACTAAAAAAGGATGGAACCGATGCGGTCATCCTTTTACGGGTCATGCGAAAAACAAGTGTTGAAAAGTTGCCCGGGGAGGATTCGAACCCCCACTGACTGGACCAAAACCAGCTGTCCTACCCTTAGACGACCGGGCAAACACAAAGATTGAATTCCTTGAAAATTCAATTCATTGACAGACTTCTAATTTATGAAATGTCCTGAATGTTGTCAAGCTTGGACCAGATACTTCATGATATCACATTCACCGCACCTCCTTGGTTTGCAAAAATATTTAAAATGATGGAGTGTTGCCAGCCTGAAGGCATGATCTCCTTCGGGAAACCCGGTCACTTCCAGCGTCGCAGAGATTTTTTTCGGAAGCGGTATGTGCTGTCTTGCCCATGATTTTTCCGCTTCTCTGCAGACACTTTGCTTTTGGGTCCATTTGCCAAGTAAATAGACAGATGGCAGTACTACATTGTGAAGGAGGACCAGTTGCCGCTGCCGCCCCGGTGACGGCGTTTCACGCAATGTGCTGATGTTCTTCCACATTTTTTCCGGTGGATTCTGCAGCCAGTCTGCGGGTGTTGTTTTTTGGAGCAAAAGGCTGATTTCAGCGGCCTGCCTGATTCTTGCTGCAGGTTGATTTGCCGGCCGGCAGGCACTGAAGTCCCACTCGTTTCTGGTCACTATGGCATCGGAATGGCCGGTAAGTCCCGATTTTCTCAACAGAAAACCGACGGTCAGCTGTAATTCTTTTTTTCCGTGAATACTTCCGTTGGTTTCCTCCAGTGTATCAGCCAGCCGGACCATGCAGGCCTGATTTTTGTGGTAACCCAGCCCTTCGAATATGCCGCGCCTTATCATCCGCTTCCAGCCTGCAGACAACGGCAGGTGAGCCGGGTAGTGAGTGAGCATCCGGTTCAGGCGGTATTGAAAGTAATACTCATCCCATCGGGTTGTGACGGACTGAACATAATCTTCGGGAATCGCAGATACCTGACCCGCGCAGGGCAGTCTTTCCGGCTGATGAAATGAGCGCCACAGCCGGGCAAGATTGGCCGGCAGGGCTGACCTTAATTCCAGAGTTGGAATGCCGGTTCCGTCAGAAGCCGTCACATTTTTCCGGTGAAAATCGTCCTGAACGACCACGTGCAGAATAACCTTCTCATAACGTGAGTCCCTGTGATGTCCGTGCTGAAGCCACTCCGAAGACTTCTTGTGCAGTTCAACATCACCATAAAAAAGCAGTCCGTCCAGGCGTATCTTTGCATAGCGGTAATCGGGGCCGTCACCGGTATGGGGATACCCCGGATGGATGATCTCCACTTTCCGGCCATGTGTTGTACTCAATGCAGGTTGAGAAAAGTGCAGGTGCTCCCAGAGAAAGTGAAAAAAATCCTCGCGAATAATGTTCATCATTATTGGTTTTGTTTAATTGCCGCATATGTCATAAATTAAAAGTCAAGCTTCATTGCAGCATGTAATAACTACCTGATTTGTAAGAGATGAAGTCATTACAGAAAATCTGTTACTCTTTTGTTGCAGCAACGTTCCTGGTATTGCTTTCGCAAAGCCTGTTTGCGCAGGGCCATCAGATTGAATTTTCATCGGAAGAGCGACTGGAAGACAGAACCATAGTGGTGAGCTGGAGGGTATTGAGCCGCGATGAGGGACCCATTCCTCTGTCTTCTTTCAAACTTGAGCGAACCAATCACAGCAACGGACAAACCGCCGATGTATCGAGGGATATTGAAAAGATCAGCGACTACGAGTTTATCTACAAGGATACTGACCTGTACAAGCAGCCGGAAAATGAAACCGCATCCCAGGTAGAAGTCTCTTATACACTTTATGTTGACGGTGAAGAGTACGATCAGATCAGGTCAAGTTACACCACCAACGCTGTACGAAGAACCTGGGGCGACATCAAATCAATGTTTCAATAAGCTGTGACTGATCAGGATGCGACAAAACACCTGCTGATGAGCGCGTCCCGCATCGGACGGACCCTTACCCGAATAGCATTCCAGATTTTTGAAGATACCCGCGGTTCCGGTGATCTCGTCATTCTTGGGATCAATAAACGCGGCGCCCTTCTGGCCACCATCCTTTCCAAAAAGCTCTCGGAAATTTTCAAAGCGAAGATAAAGGCCTTTCCTGTCGACCTGAAAAATCCGGATTATGCCGGATCAGCAGCCGAATCTGCAGGGGAAGCGTTGGCGCACACACTGCCGGATATTGAAAATAAAAAAGTGATCATTGTTGATGATGTCATTTACAGCGGCAAAACCATGTTCGGGACGCTTCAGATGCTCATGTCTGCCGGAACTCCATCAGAGATCAAACTTGCGGCACTTGTCGACCGCGGGCACCGGCGCTACCCGCTGAATATTGAATATCTTGGCATGTTCTGCCCGACCAAGCTCGATGAACACGTCCATTGCGATTTTACCGGTGACGGTGAACCCGGGGCGGTTTGGCTTCATGCAACTTCCGTAGCTGAAGAGAAGTAACTCGTCTTGATTTTCTATTCACGTGCGAAGCAGGCACACCCCCAAATTAAAATCAATCTCCAAATACCATGACTATGATACATCGTTTACTCATTACCGCCGCACTTTTGTCGCTTATGACTGCGCCTGTTCTCAGCGCTGGTCCGGGAGCCGGAGCGGAAAATTCGGCTGCTTCTCTGTCCGGAGCTGCTGCCAGCGAGCAGCAGGAGAACAATGATGAAAAAGCGGATTTGTGGGAGCACAATTTGCGGCTCTCGCTTACCGGATCACAATCAACATACCGGAACTGGAGTCAGGGCGGGACGGACAATGTATCTGTTCTTGCAAGTACGGCCTATTCTTCTGAATATAAAAAAGATCATCTGGGGTACAGGGTCAGTGTGAACCTCCGGTACGGACAATCACGAATCGGAGACGGTGATTTTGTGAAAAGCGATGATGTGATCCGGGTGAGGAATCAGGCCAGGCGACTTTTCCGTGATGAGCGCTACAGTGCGATTTTCAATGTCAACTTTGAGACGCAGTTTGATAAAGGATATGACAATCCGGTACCGGATGAAGGAGAGACCAGGAATGTGATATCCCGCTTTTTTGCTCCGGCATACCTGAGCCAGACTCTGGGTGTGAGTTACAATCCGGACCGTCATTTCCGGTTTGAAACCGGTCTGGCCATGAAGCAAACGTTCGTGAGTGACACCGATCTTTCTGAGCGTTATGGTCTCCCCGAAGGCGATACGTTCCGGAATGAAGCCGGTTTCTCTTTGCTTCTGGGCTACGAACGGCGCATAATGGACAGCATATATTATGCCGGGTACGTCGAAACATTCAGCAATGTCAACAAAAGCCTGCTGTCAACGGACGTTCTGTTCGTAAATGAAATAACCGGTCAGATCAACCGCTACATCAGTGCCAACATCGAATTTGCATTAGCCTATAATGACGATGTGACCGATGAGCTCCAGGTCAAGCAGAATATTTCTGTGGGATTCAGCTACAGCATTTTTGGAAGTGAATGATGATCAGGGATTCATTATATTGTCGCTTGTCACATACGCTATGCCGGGTGTATTGTTATTAAAATCTGCATCCGGGCCCCTGAAGCTGTATTTCGCAGATCCATTATTACCTCTTCGATAATCAGCTTGCTCCATGCGTAAAGACAGTCACGAATTTATCTGTTATACGTTTATCGCAAATATTTGCATTGATCATGCGCTGGTGGTATGTCTTATTATTAACCGGGTTTCTGATGCTGTCGGGGGCATGGTCTGTAAAGGCTCAGCAATTACCCATGCCAACGGATGATCTGCTGAATGACGCAGAAGAGGAAGGGGACTGGGACTTTACGTTCCGGGTTGGTATCAACGGCTCCCAGGCCTACTACAGGGAATGGGCACAGGGTGGTGTCGACCGTATAGCCGTTATTGGCAATACCGTTTTCACAGGTGTTTACACCGAAGGGCCGTATCAGTACGGCTTGCGTGTAAACCTGCGCTATGGACAAACCAGGCAGGATCGCGGCGCCTTCAGGAAAAGCGATGACCGCATCCGTATCCGGAATCAGTTCCGGAGAAAGTTTGAGGATGAACGATTCAGCCTTACGGCCAACATCAATTTTGAAACCCAGTTTGACAAGGGGTATGACCGGGATTTTGAGGAAGTGCAGTCCCGCTTCATGGCACCGGGCACACTCACAGAAACCGTAGGTCTGTCATATGATCCCGACAGTTATCTGGAGTCAACCGTGGGTATCTCTCTTCGCCAGACATTTATCAGTGACACTTCCCTCTCGGAACGTTACGGACTTGACAAGGGGAGCTGGTTTCGAAATGAAGCAGGTTTTACGGTTATTCTGAACTATGAAAGGGAGATCTGGGACAATGTCTCCTATACGGGCTATCTAGAAACGTTCAGCAACCTGCAGGAAAGCCTGTTGAACACGGATTTTGTTATTACAAATGAATTTGAAGGGAAGATTAACGACTATCTCACCACGAATTTTGAATTTTCAATGCGATACAACAACGACGTCACCAATGCATTGCAAATCAAGCAGATTCTCTCAGTCGGACTCAATTTCCATTTCATGTGATAAAATTTTTGACTTCCAAGGTCACATGAGCCGAAGGTAACGAAGTGAAATGCCATGACCGTGTTTATTACAACTCAGGTTTTTCCGGAATCACGACCGGTCATGGATATTGTATCTAATGCCGCGTCATCTTTAAAGGTCATATTATGATACCGGACAGATATCTGAAGCGCCTTCCTGACCTGCTTGCCGGGTTGCAGAGCCGGCTTGATGACAACCGGTCTCCGACAACTCATACCGGTGCTGTCCCGGATGTCAGCGAGCAGCAACTTCAGAAGTCCGCTAATGAGTTGCTCGAGCGCCTCTCCCGGCATTACCCGTTCCACCAGCCCGGTTATGCCGGACAAATGCTCAAGCCACCGCACCCTGCCGCCTGGCTGGCATATACCCTGGCAATGACGATCAATCCAAATAATCACGCACTGGATGGCGGCCCGGAAGCATCTTACATGGAAAAGGAAGTCATCCGCAAGCTGGTCTCTTTTGCGGGCTTTCCGGATAAGTCAATCGGTCATCTTACCAGCAGCGGCACCATCGCCAATCTGGAAGCATTGTGGGTTGCCAGGGAGCTGCACCCTGACCGCCCGGTTGCCATTTCGTCCCGGGCGCACTACACGCACCGGAGAATGGCGCAGTTGCTTCGTCTGCCGGTGATTGAAATTCCTGATGATGAAGACGGAATGCCGGATTTGTCGAAGCTGAACGGCCCGGGGGCAGGCAGCAAGAATCTTCCCGGTACGATTGTGGTGACTGCGGGAACTACCGGGCTGGGAATTGTCGAGCCCTTGCACCGGATGACGGCATGGGCCCGGCAAAATGACGTGCGCATTCATGTGGATGCCGCTTACGGCGGATTTTTTCATGCCATCCGCAACTCAGGCAGCATTGATCCGGAGCCCTGGGACACTTTGTCACAGGCTGACAGCCTGGTGATTGATCCTCACAAGCACGGCTTGCAGCCCTACGGATGCGGATCCGTCCTGTTCAGGGATCCGGAAGTGGGAAGGTTTTACAAACACGATTCTCCGTATACCTATTTTACCACTGACGATCTGCATCTTGGTGAAATCAGCATTGAATGCTCGCGTGCCGGTGCTGCCGCAGTGGCTTTGTGGTTTACCCTGGAGCTCCTTCCGCTGAACGCGGACGGACTGGGACGGATTCTCAGTGCCTGCCGCAATGCGGCGCTTGAACTCTATGAGGCTTTACAGGAGTCTTCACTTTACCGACCAGTCCTGAAGCCGGATCTCGACATTGTCGCGTTTGTACCTGTCGAAAATGGTGGTACCTACCGCTCCGTGAGCCGGCAAACAGACCGGATATTAAAACGGGGAATGTCTGCACCGCAGGACGAAAGGCTGCACCTCAGCACATTGCAGCTTGACAAGCAGCAGGCTGAGCGATTCCTGCCCGGTCTTGAACCGGACCAGGATTACATAAGGGTACTTCGCAGTGTGCTGATGAAGCCGGAGCATCTCGGTTTTATCCCCGAGATGATGACACGTCTGGAAAGGCTGGCCGAATGACAGCATGCTGCGCGGACCCGGCTGAGCCCGACAGCGTGGTCACTCAAACAGCTGATCCATCAGCCATCAAAACGAAAATGCTGTCAAGCCGGATGAAAAGTCAGACCCGATGTGCGATCAGCCCGGGCGTGCAATCAAATCGAACATCCATCAGACATCAAACCGGATACCCTGCGCAAGCGGCATCTCCGTGCTCCAGTTGATGGTATTCGTCTGCCGGCGCATGTAGCTTTTCCACGCATCAGAACCGGATTCTCTGCCGCCACCGGTTTCCTTTTCGCCTCCGAAGGCACCTCCAATTTCCGCGCCGCTGGTTCCGATGTTGACGTTGGCGATGCCGCAGTCCGATCCGGTGGCACTGAGAAACCGCTCGGCCTCGCGAAGGTTGAGCGTGAAAATGGCTGAACTGAGCCCCTGATCCACACCGTTATGCATGGCAATGGCGTCATCCAGGGTTTCGTACGGAATCAGGTAGAGGATTGGTGCAAAGGTCTCTTCCTGGACAATCGGATATTCGTTTTTTGCCTGGCAGAGTGCCGGTCTTACATAGTTTGCAGACGGGTACTCGCCGCTGTCCAGAGGCTCTCCGCCGTACAATATTTCTCCGCCCTGTTTTTTAAGTTCCGACAAAGCATTCTGCATGTTTTCAACAGCCTGACGATCGATCAGAGGCCCGACGAGTGTTCCCTCTTCCAGAGGATTGCCGATGGTGATCTTTTCGTATACCTCAAGCAGGCGCTTTTTGACTTTTTCAAATACAGAAGACTGCACAATCAGCCGCCGTGTTGAGGTGCAGCGTTGTCCGGCCGTTCCTACCGCTCCGAACACGGTGGCGCGGACAGCCATTTCAATATCGGCATGTTCCGTGACGATGATGGCGTTGTTGCCGCCAAGTTCAAGTATGCTTTTTCCGAGCCGTGAAGCAACACGCGGGCCAACCGATTTCCCCATTCGCGTAGAACCGGTTGCAGATATCAAAGGCAGCCTGGTGTCACCGGCCATTCTGTCCCCGATGCTTGCGTCACCGATAACAAGATTGAACACGCCTTCCGGCATGTCGTTCTTTTTCATGACATCAGAGGCGATTTTCTGGCATGCAATCGCGGTAAGCGGTGTCTTTTCGGATGGTTTCCAGATCATGACATTTCCACAAACCGCAGCGATCATAGTGTTCCAGCTCCATACCGCTACCGGAAAATTGAAGGCGGAAATGATACCCACGGGTCCGAGAGGATGATACTGATCGTACAGACGGTGCTCCTCTCTTTCGGACTGCATGGTAAATCCGTACAGCTGCCGCGACTGGCCCACTGCAAAGTCGCAGATATCGATCATTTCCTGCACCTCGCCCATGCCTTCCTGCAATATCTTTCCGTTTTCCAGAGAAACAAGACGGCCGAGATCCTCTTTGTGCTTTCGCAGTGATTCGCCGATTTGCCGGACGATTTCCCCGCGCTGCGGGGCCGGTACCTTTCTCCAGGCAATGAATGCTTTTTGAGCCTCCTCGACGACTTCCTCGTATTGATCATCAGAGCTCCAGCTCACTTCAGCAATGACGCTGTCATCGATGGGGGAGATACTTTTTAAATATTCACGGTGCTCCCAGCTGTAACTCTTGCTTCCTATCCAGGTTCCGTTATTTACTGATTCGATGCCGAGGCGTGAAAGAAAACTCATAGCAACTTCTCCGATTTTCTGATGGTTCAGGTTAGTTTCTTGGATGCAGTATGACGAAAGATTCACAATCAGCTCCCGAATATGCAGAGCTGTTATTTATATCATAACGTACCCTAAAAAATCTGAAACAGCAATATCCTGCAGAAAGGTTGTGAAGTTTATCCACAACGGATTGACGGATGCTTTGCTTTGTGTCTGAATTCTTTGCCCGGCACACTCTGGCGGGGTAAGGCTAAAAACTGAAGACGGCCCGGATCTCCAGGTTCGGATACGTTCGCCGTACAGCACGCCGCTCTTCTTCCCGGAAAGCATCAGCAACATCCTCCGTATAGTTGATGTAGAGACGTCTGCGCACGGACTGCTGCTGCATCCATCCCCGGATGACAAGTCTGTTACCGGAGAAAAAGTTCAGATTTATGTCCACATTGGGACCGATTTGTCTGGTTGTCTGAACCCCGGGTGCGGCGCGGGTAACCGGAACCGGTGTACCGTCTTCATCGGGTATTTCCGCTGTTATGGCAGCCTGGGGAAGATAATCACGCCGGTAGAAAATGCGCCCGCCCAAACCGATCCGGTGATTTCCCGTCTGCATCACGGCCATGGCTTCGGCATTGTAGGTTATGAGTGTGTCGGTAGGGGTTTCCTCAAAGGAGTCCCAGTACAGCCTGCCGATGCGCAGCTCATTGCGCGATCCGCCGAGCTCAAGACTCCATGAATCGGTGAGCATGAATTCGATATTTGTCTGAGCGGCGAACTCCCTGGAGGACTGATCATTTTTGGGCCGGTCTTCCAGCTGATAATCCTCAACTGTGTAATTTGCCCGGACCAGCAGCGAATTGCGTATCCGGAGGCGTTCGAGAGGCTGCCATTGCATTTCGGGAGCCAGGCGGATGGTTCTGCGCCAGTTGTTTTCAATACTTCTTGCGGCGCTGAGGTAGACATAGTGGGTCGCTTCACCTCCGGCCCGCAGTGTTATGTCAAAGTACGGAGAGAAGACGTGCCGGTTGATGATCTGGATCCGGTAATTCAGCTCGTCCCTGTCATCCTGATTGATCTCCGGTGTATCGTAGCGTAAAATTCCGGCCTGACCCTGAATCAGCAGCTCATTGTTGTCGGCGATTCGCCATCTGCTTCTTGTGAACAGCTCGAACCGGCTTTGATCAAAATTGGAGTTTCTGAGTATCTCGTTGCGGCGGGTGACCTGATCTTCGGTAAAATCTTCCGTGTTGGTCAGACGCGAACCTCTGTTGATGTATCCAAAATTGAAACCCAGGGCGATCTGATTGCGTCTGAACTCATATTCGGCCCGGGAGTTGAGTTCAACTTCACGGCGCTGTGTGCGCGTGTCGGAAACGGGGTCATCCAGGTCATCGGTGTACGGCCGGCTGTTTACGGAACGGACACTGCTGAGTGTGTAGAGGTCTATTTCCAGATGCAAAGACTCAATGACGGGTACTCTGACCTGCAAGTCAAATGCGGTGGAATCATTGCGGATGGATTCGATGATGTTTGTGAGTCCGCGGTTAAAAAAACTGCTTGGCTGGTAGCCTTCTCTTGTGCCTCTTGAGGCGACAATATCCCCCCGCATGATAAAATCATCAAATCGGTACTCCCCCTCGGTTTGCACCCGGTAAGTCGAGGATGTTCTCGGATCCAGATCAGCGTAATGGGCCTCAGCAGAGGGTTGAAAAATGAAATCACCGGTTCTTACAGGCCTGCTTCGGGCACGAAACAAACCAGACCACCCCTGGTCCAGATTATCGCTTCGCCTGTCGCTCATGATACCACCCATCAGCGAAAGCTCGATTCGCTCGTAGGGATTGTACAGCATTCCCAGATGTGCTCTGTTCTGCAGCAAATTGGTGGTTGTGAAACTGTAGGATTGCGCCTCTCCGGTTACCGCCCATTGATCATTGAGCCATTGCCGCATGCTGAGCCGCAGTTCGTTTTCATCCTGAATATTTCTGGCCTCGCCATCGGAAAGATAGAGCCGTGACCGGAAGCTGTTTTGCAGTGTTACGCTGAGATTGTTCCTGTCCAGATCAATGCCACCCTCATATTGCCATCTCATTGCATCCAGCTGGCGGTTGAAGGATGTTTCCCCGCCAATGGAAAAAGGGGAGAGAAACTGGGCCAGGGCATTACCCGGACTGAGTGTGCACAGTGCCACAAGGAGTATCAGGAATGGCCTCAGGCAGCGGACAAGCAGATAAGTACGCCGGTAAATATGCTTTTGCCTCTTCAAAAGTCAGACGTCAGACGGGGGGTTAAAAAAGGATTTCGGCTTTCTTCGTGCATTATACAATCTATAATGCATCCTTTTTATCTACAAGTATGAAATGCCGTTTCAGAGTGCAAAATTTCCTATACTTTTGTTTAACCGGGGATGCCGTATGGGCAGGGCAGTTCAAAAAAACTGCTCAGGCAGCAGATTTTCCCTATTCCTGATTGTATGAAAAGTATGATAAATGTGATGAACCCACTCTCCAAAAACAGGGCAAAACAAATAAAGGCGCTTAAAAAGCGATCAGAACGGTACGAAAAGGGGCTGTTCCTGATTGAAGGCCTGCGATCGGTTATGCAGGTCATTCAAAATGATATTCTGGAGATTCAGTATCTCATATTTGATGAAAACACGAAACGGAACGGGCATCCTGATGATGAGGCAAGGAACCTGTTGCGTTCTGAAGTGCCGGACCACAAGCTGCTGACAGCCGGTTCAGGGTTGTTTAAGGAGTTGTGTGATACTGAAAATACGCAGGGAGTGATGGCAGTTGCAAAGATGCCGGATCCCGTGTATATCAGTGATCTGCTCGAAAAAAAAGGAGTGTTGCTGGCTGTTGACCGTGTTCAGGATCCGGGTAACCTGGGCACAATGATCCGTTCTGCCGTTTGGTTTGGAGCTGCCGGACTGGTGCTGGCCCCGGGAACAGTCGATCAGTTTCATCCAAAAGTTGTCAGAGGAACAACCGGTGCAACAGGGGTGCTGCCCTGGCTTGAATCGGACCTGGTTGACTTTTTTGATGCAGCACTGCAAAAGGGTTGGAAAGTGCATATTCTTGATGGCGGAAAGGATGCCAGGTCATGGAAGCAGGTATCACCCGGTGGTATGGATATTATTGCAGCCAGCAACGAGGCAGGAGGCGTGTCTCCGGAAGTTTCTGCTTATGCAGACCGGGAACAAGGATGCGGGAAAGTAAGAATTGATGCTCATGGAAGGAGCGATGCCGGTGCGCAGAATATAAAGGCACCGGGGGTGGAAAGCCTCAATGTCGCAGTTGCAACTGGTATTCTCCTGTCAAAACTAGCAGGAGAATGCGCGTGATATAACGGAGGTCAGATCACCCTTTAAGGTTCACGATTTCCACACGATTAAGCTTTTTCCCAAGAAAACGTTCCGCAAGCAGCTTGAAACGCTGAGGCTTGTCACTCACATAGCAGTGAAATGAGCCCTCAGTTCCGTTATGCAGCTGTTCTGCTTTTTCAAGATGTTCCCGGGCCAGGACTGCAATTGACTCTGCAGAGTCGACAATTTTTATTTTTTCCCCCAGAATCTGCGATATGCCTTTTTTGAACAATGGGTAGTGTGTGCACCCCAGAATCATGGCATCAAGATTCTTGCTCTGAAAGTCCTTCAGATAGGTTCCCAGTACATCCAGGGCAATGCTGTTGTCTGTCCAGCCCTCTTCAGCAAGGGGCACAAGCAAAGGACATGCTCTTGAAAAAACCTGGATATCAGTATTCTGCCTGTGAAGGGCTTCTTCGTATGCACCGGATCCAATGGTTGCGAGTGTTCCGATTACTCCGATCCCGGGCCTGGTGCTTTTTGAATGGCTCAATGCAGCCAGTGTTCCGGCTTCAATTACGTCCAGAACCGGAATATGCCTGCTCTTTTTTTTTATCTCAGAACTTGCGGCAGCAGCGACGGAATTGCAGGCTATCAGAATCATCTTGACATTCTTTTTCAGCAGGAAGTCTGTGATCTGCAAGGCATACTGACGAATTGTTTCAGTAGACTTTATTCCATAGGGAACCCTGGCGGTATCTCCGAAGTAAATAATGTGTTCATTCGGCAGCAGGTTCATAACGGATTTTACCACGGTCAAACCACCGATTCCGGAATCAAAAATACCTATTGGCGCCTGTTTGGGAGAACTCATAAATAATTTTTTAAAAACGGTTATTTAAACTGTAACAAGAATAGGAACTTCTAAAATGATTGCAAAGTCCGTTTTTTCATCTATAGTGGTACGGCCAGCACAGCAATAATTCTGTAACTCTTGCTCCCTCCCCGTCGCGAGGCAGCCTCAAAATGAACAATGTAGAGACCGACGCGGCATAACAGGCCGCTGTCATCCCTGCCGTCCCAGATCAGTTTTCCGGAGTAGCCTGCGCGTTCACCGTCGGCAAGTGTCCGGACAGGGCGGCCGTTCCGGTCAAATATCCTCACGTGCATAAGGTAATCTGAGTATTCAAGCTGATAGGATATGACAAGGTGGTCGTTGACGCCGTCTCCGTCTGGTGAAAACGGGTTGGGCTCAAGGTGAAGTCCGGTTGATATGTCCTGATTAACCGGTGCGCTGACAGAGTTTTCAAATCCGGGAGTTCCGCCCTGAAGCATGGTGTTGGATGTCCAGTTGTCAGGGTTCTGAGAGCCGGCATCATATCGAATGCGTTCAAGGCTGATTCCTCTGGTGTCTGTAACATCCGGATTGTGCCATTCGGGTCTGTACCACACTGAATCAATGACATCCCCGGCACGGTTCGCCAGATAAAGGTGATCTCCCTGCGTTGAAAGTCCCAGTGTAAGCCGGTCTACCCGATAAAAATGCTGATGGATATCTTCCGGAACGTCAAAAGCCTGGAAGATTCGGGCTGTTCCTGGTGAACGGCTTGTGTCCGCATGAAATACGGCATATGACCCGGGTGCCAAAGTTTGTAAAATATTAACCTCAGGTTTCATGCTGCGGACGGCACCCTGTTTGTCCGGCCGGTCATGAAGATGCAGCCCGGCAAGTAAAATGCTGAAATCTTTTCTGTTGAATATTTCAACATACTCACTCTGATCATGTGTTGAACTGTATCTTTCCGCCAGCGGCTGGTACATTATTTCATTGATGATCAGATCTCCGGAAACCGGTGGAAAGGACACATCAAGCTCCTGTCCGTCATTTTTACGGCCTGCATAATCCCGGAAACCGGACATATGAACAGATTTGGGCATCCTTTGAATATCGTCACCATCTGAAAACGTGAACTTAGACCGGAATAATTGAAGGTTTTCAGGGGCAGTAAGTTCCAGTTTTCTGTCATGCAAATGAATGTGTTCGATACTGCCGGAGCTGATAAACCGGTTAAAATGTATTGTAACCATGCTGCCGTTTTCAATTTCTGCAAGCAGTGCTTCCGGTGGACCGGGAGAGTCGTCCCGATTGTGGTTTTTTTTGCCGGCAGTATGATGATGCGGGTGCCCGGCCCAGTTAGCCGGGTCTGATGATGCTCCTTGAGGGTCAATGCGTTCCAGTGAAATCCCGTCTGCATTTCCTCCCCAGTCCGGTTTGTAGCCAACACTGTCAATAGTAATACCTTGCGGAGATATTATGCGGGGACTATCCCCCAGACGCGAATATGAAGGGAACGATGCAAGGGGAATATGAATGTTTACCGCATAAGGGATCACCATTTCTTTTTCTGAAATCACAGCCTTTTGGCCCGGCAGCAAAAAAACGGGCTTCTCTGAATGTTCTTCGATAATTGTGACAGCATTGCCCGTGTGCCTGCCTGTTTTCCAGCCGCGAAGGTCAAAAACGTGTTCGCTTGTGTTCTTGATTTCCATAAAACGCAAGGCGTCATTTTCACCGGGACGGTACAGGATCTCATTGATCACAACATCACCCGGTTCAGGGGTGTGCGTATGGTAGTAATGAAATGTTTTGATGACAGGCTCAATGATATTGCCAAACAGGTCGGAAACACCATTTATCTCAAGGTGATATTCCGCACCGTGACTCATCGGCTGATGCAGGTGCAGGGTTATCTCCGAACCGGATGTCAGTGACGGTTCTGCTGAAACACTTCTGTCATCATGTATGTCTGACAGGCGGTAAAAATCCGGACTTTCAGCAGCATCCGGCTTTAAATAATTGTCAAAGCCCAGTATGATCCTGTCAGCACCGGAATAGTCCATACTGATCAGCGAGAGAGCAGAATCCGGCGGTGTGACCGAATTGACAGTTCCCGGTGTGCCTCCCTGCACAGCATTAGACTCGTTCCAGTTCAGCTCCAGCCACGCAGGTACCACCGGTGATTTTCGCTCAAGCGCAACTCCTCTGCCACCCCAGGAGGATGGTTGATACTGAAGCGAGTCAATCAGCTGGTTATCCTCTGAAAACAACCTGATTTTATCAACGGAAGCTCTGTTGAGACGGGGGAAACCGGACATTTCAAATACATTTTCAGCACCCATTGTATGCGTAAGTGCAGCCTTGTCGGCTGTCAGAACCAGATATTCTCCGGGATGCATCTGCAGGTCGTTGGCAGTGATATAGCGTTCTGTTTCTGATGCAAGATTTCTGCGCTGCAACCTCCAGTTTTTCAGAGAGAGCACCTTGTCAGTGTGATTAAAAAGCTCAACATACTGCGGAACATCTTCCGGCGGATCGTACATGAACTCATTGATGGCAACATCACCGCTCTCTGCTGTATGCGGCACGATGAATTCAGTTTTTTCAAGGTTTGCGGTTTGCCCGTAGATGGTGCGATAAGACGAAACCTCCAGGTAATGCATTCCCGGATCAATCGGTTCGGCAAGGCGGAGTTTGCAAATCTGCGGATGCTCGCACTCCAGTTCGAAGGCTGCGTTACCGTTGTTGATACTGAACAGTGTCTGAGTGCGCTCCTCAGGTGCAGGAGGGATTGTAAATGTAACCTTTATCGCCTGTTCCAGAACGTGAACTTCAGCAATTCCCGGTTCCGGGTAAGTTTCAGATATAATCACATCACCAAAGCTGGTCTGATCGCTCCGGGTTGCCGTATAATCCGCCCTGATCCCGAAATGGCCTGTCAGCCTGTCCCGGCTGTGACCGGATCCGGTTTCGCCGGCAGTCTGATTCAGATCATGTTCACTCAGTGCATATGTCTCACTCTGCAGCAAGGGAACACCTTCCGGACCCTCGGCGATATAAAAATGAAGCTCATTGTCCGGTGTCTGAAGAACCCTGATCCGGTACGCAGTTTCGGGGTTGATATGTACATCACTTTCCCAGACGCTGCTGCCGGGCCGGCCGTTTTCGAACGGAATCAACCTGAAGTGTTTCGGGTTGCCGTTTTCGCCTGTTCGTATGGCCAGCCCCGACAGGTTTTCATCCGTGAGGTCCGGCTGACCGGCATTGAGAAAAAAGAAACTGCGATTGTTGTTCGACGGGGCAAAATTCTGCCGTATGACCCATTCCCGTACCTTGCCTGAGAAAGCCTCGCGTGTGGCAATCCAGGACATCCCCGACTCCGGTGGCGCATTCAGTTTAAGCGGAAGATGCCGGTTATCCGTGGCCGGAATAAAGTTGCCCGGATCACCATCCCACTGAGCGGACAGGTCTGAATCTGCAAAACGGGAGTGAAACACCTCTTCTCCGGACTTACCGTTGGAATCAGGTGTGATTACAACAAGAGCCGCAAGCACATGAATCCACACAAACAGAGATGTAAGGTACAGGTTCCGGCCACGTGCAACAACCCGTATCCTGAATCCTGCAAGGTATTTCCGGGGATTAAATAGGGTTACGAGGTGTTCCCCCCGCAACCCCATAGGACTGTAGAAATGCGCCTTCACGACTTTCCCAATGAATAGATCGGTTGGTGTTAATCTGTTCGGTTATACAGATAATGTTTGAAAAAATTCCTTACTCAATTAGCACAGAACAACACCAGGAAATAATTAATCTGTCAGAAAGCTACTGCAAAGGTAGTGAATACTATGGCCGAAATCAATGATAAAAGCGCTTTTTTGAAACTAATCTGACGGGGCAGCTGACGGCAGATATTTTGTGGCAAATATAGAGTAATGCCGGTACAGCCACCCGGCAGGGAAAACCATGAAGCGTGGTTTTCCCCTCGGTTTTTTTAAAAAAGACAGATTTTAAAGAAATGTTATGAAAAGTAGCCTTTGGCGTGCAGAAGCTCTGCATTGAGGATGGAGCATCCAGCCGCACCGCGGATAGTATTGTGCCCGAGCGCTGTGAATGCAATATCCATCACACTGGCGTTTCTGAGCCGGCCCATTCCAACCTGCATCCCGTTTTCAGCAAGTGACTGATGACGCGGCTGCGGATAACGGAAATCTTCATAAAGCCGGACCGGTTTGGCAGGGGCAGACGGCAGGTCAAGATCAGCCAGCGGACTGTCCCATTTGCGCACGTGGTCACGTACTTCTTCAATATCTCCGGGCTTTTCTTTCAGATTTGCGGTAACCGAAAGCAGGTGTCCGTCGATGACCGGTACCCTGGCGGCGGTGGCATGAATGGGAATATCTGCAGGAATTACCTTGTTGTCTTCCAGCTTGCCCATCAGTTTCAGCGGTTCCAGTCCGATCTTGTCCTCTTCTCCGCTGATGTACGGCAATATGTTACCCAGGATGTCCAGACTCGGAACACCGGGGTACCCGGCACCGGATACCGCCTGCATGGAAGTCAGAATTACCTCTTTGATGCCGTAAGCATCGGTAATAGGTTTGAGGGCCATTACAAGCGGAATGCAAACGCAGTTGGGATTGGTAACAATAAAACCTTTGCCGTTCGGATCGAAGGTCTGATGCTTGATCAGGGCAAGGTGATCCGGATTTACCTCGGCCACCATCAAAGGTACGGTTTCATGCTGCCGGTAATTTCTGGCATTTGAAATGACCGGGATGCCGGCTGAAGCGAAGGAAGCTTCAATATCAGTTGCAACTCCGGAATCCAGCCCTGAAAAAACAAAATCCACATCCATCTCATCAGGTGTGCAGGCCGAAACAACCAGGTTGGCAATATCATCGGGCATTTCCGTTGACTCTACCCAGTTTGCAGCTTCACGGTATGTTTTACCGGCACTGCGTTCGGAGGCTCCGAGTGCCGTTACCTTGAACCACGGGTGGTTACGCAATAAATGAATGAATTTCTGACCGACTGCTCCGGTCGCACCTAATACACCAACACGATATTCTGCCATATCTCTGAAAGTTTTTTTAATTATTTTTCGAAGTTTGATATAAATTGTACCGGATGCCGATGGCTGACTGCCAGAATCGATCCGGATTTCTGAAGTGTTCAGTCCTTTATTGAAAATCACATCAGTTTGAAACAATCCGTTCCTGAATCGCCGTGAACTGGCATGATGAAACGGATGGAAGTTGCGCGAGTGTAAATATTATTGAACATTCGCACATTACAGAATAAAATATCAAATCTGTGGTGTAAAACCTACAAATTTAAGGAAATCGGGTATGATGCAGCGTCCTTCTGAACACTGAGCAGATCAAGGCAGTGAGGACGAACATTTTAAAAGTTCACCTGCGCTTTTGTACTGCAATGGATGAACCAACAGACAACTATCAGATAATGAACGAAGAAATAAAAAAAATTACGGTATTCGGAGCAACCGGGATGCTGGGCAAGCCGGTCGTCAGAGAACTGGTTAAAGCTGATTATGAGGTTACCGCGATGGTCCGGGATGCCGGACGTGCGATCCCTAAGCTTCCCGAAAATGTAAACGTCACGGAAGGGGACTTGTCGAACCGCGAGGACATTGCCGCAGCAATTCAGCATGCCGATGCCGTGTATCTTAACCTCTCCATTCGTCCGGATGTAAAAAAATACGACTCATTCATTGCTGAACGGGATGGCCTTGAAAATGTACTTGCCGGAGTGGCTGCAGTCAACGATGACGCTGCTTCCACACGAAAAATCAAGCGGGTTGGAGCCATTTCATCACTCGTGCACAGATATCAGGGGACAAATAACTTCGACTGGTGGGTATTTGAAATCAAAAAATGGGCAGCCGAAACGCTGATAAAGGCAGATGTGCCTGTATCCATTTTTTATCCCTCAAGTTTCATGGAGACATTCGACCAGGGCGGAATCATGCAGGGGCACCGGCTGATGCTTCCGGGGAAATCCCGCTGGCCCATGCACTTTATTGCCGGATCCGATTACGGCCGGATGGTGGCTGAGGCATTCCGGACAAATGACGGCAATGATTATGAATATGATATCCACGGACCGCAGGCGATGACCATGGGGGAGGCGGCCCTCGAGTTTCTGAAACACTACCGGCACGGTCCGCTCAAGATCACGAAGGTGCCGATGTGGCCGCTGAAGCTTGTGGGCATGATCAACGGAGAGGTACATTATCTTTCCAGGATCATGGAGGCGCTTAACAATTATCCGGAAGAGGGGCCTGATGAGCAGGTCTGGCAGAAATTGGGACGCCCCCGGGTAACTCTGGCTGATTATGCCCGGCGTTTATAGCACGTAATTAATGTGATTACAAATTTGGATTTATGTTGTCACATGTGTTTTATGTCGTCACATGAACCGAAGATTACGAAGTGAAATGTCATGCCCGTTTTTAATCATGTGTCTGTACATCCGATCGCCGGCCCGGTCAGGGCATTTCATCGGCATAAAAAATGCGGTATATTACGGGCTTGTCTGATGAGCAAGGCACAGCGCTGCATCATCAGGTAGTTTTTATACATTATATAATTTCCGACCGGATTTAACGCAGAAACGCATTATGGCTTCAAAAAACAGACTCGACAAGATTGTCTCCCTTTCCAAGGCACGCGGATTTATTTTTCAGTCCTCTGAAATTTACGGTGGTCTCAGTGCTGTATACGATTACGGACCGCTCGGGGTAGAGCTGAAACGCAAGCTGAACCAGGCCTGGTGGGCGTCGATGACCCAGAAGCACGAGAATATCGTCGGTCTGGATGCCGCCATTTTGATGCATCCGACCGTATGGAAGGCCAGCGGACATGTCGACAGTTTCAGCGATCCGATGATTGATGACAAGCAGTCCAAGATGCGGTACCGCGCGGATCTTCTGATCGAAGAACACATCGAAAAGCTGCATCAGAACGGAAAAGCCGAGCATGCAGCCAGGGTTCAGGAACTGCTGGATACCTCAGGCACCCGCAAGTCGCTGAATGAGGACCTCTATGATATCGTCATGCAGGAGGAGATCAAGGGTCCCGACTCCGGTGCATTTGACTGGACCGAGGTGCGGCAGTTCAATCTTATGTTCAAAACGCAGTTTGGAGCCACTGCTGCCGGCGAGGATTCGGAAGTCTACATCCGGCCGGAAACCGCTCAGGGGATATTTGTCAATTTTACCAATGCGCTTAATACAACACGCCAGCAGGTGCCGTTCGGCATCGCCCAAATCGGGAAGGCTTTCCGGAATGAAGTGGTTGCCCGGCAGTTCGTTTTCCGCATGCGCGAATTTGAGCAGATGGAAATGCAGTACTTTGTGAAGCCGGGAACGGATTCCGAAGAGTATGAGCGCTGGAAAAAAGAGCGGCTCGACTGGCACAAAAGCATCGGCATCAGACCGTCAAAACTCCGCTTCCACGATCATCCCGAAGACAAACTTGCGCACTACGCCAAGGAGGCGGTTGATGTGCAGTACGAATTTCCGATCGGCTGGCAGGAGGTGGAAGGTATCCACAACCGGACCGACTTTGATCTGGGTGCCCATCAGGAGTTTTCGGGCAAAAAGATGGAATACTTTGATCCCCGTACTCAGGAGAGATACATCCCGTATGTGGTAGAGACATCTGTCGGACTCGATCGTACCCTGCTTATGGTGCTTTGTGATGCCTATCGGGAGGAAGAGGTGCCCGGTGACAAGGAAGGAACCGTCGAAACCCGTACCGTGTTGAAGATGCATCCAAAGCTGGCACCCGTCACTGCAGGCATTTTCCCGCTCATCAAAAAGCCGGAACTTCAGGAGGTTGCCCGAAAAATTCAGAGCGAACTTTCGGAAGATTTCAAAGTTCAGTATGATGAAAAAGGATCAATCGGCAAGCGGTACCGCAGGCTGGATGAAGCCGGCACACCGTTTTGTATTACCGTTGATTTTGACGGACTTGAAGATCAGACCGTCACAATCCGGGATCGTGACTCCATGAAGCAGGAGCGGATTCCGGTCGACAAAGCAGGTGAAGTAATCCGGAGCCGCATGAAAAACTGGACACCGGATGAGGCAGATGTGGAAGCAGAAGCCGGGTAAACGCTCTTTGGAATCACCCTGCATCAAGGGCGAATCAACCCGTTTTCGTTGATCCGTCCAAAAAAAGTGAATAATATCCACCGCATTTTTATGTTACAGGTGGTAACCGATAAATACGAATCAAACCATATAATACTTTGGCTACAATTAAAGAAGGCGACACCGTAAAAGTACACTACACTGGAAAAGTATCCGATGGAACGGTTTTTGACTCTTCAAAAGAACGTGAACCACTTGAGTTCACAGTTGGAGAAGGAAAACTCATTCCCGGATTTGAGAAAGCTGTTGTCGGTATGAACCCCGGCGATACCACCACCGTAAGCATTCCCACTGAAGAAGCCTATGGCGAGAAGCGGGATGATATGGTTGTCGATGTGGAACGCAATCAGATTCCGGATGATATTGATCCGGAGGTTGGACAGCAGCTGCAGATTCAGCAGAAAGATGGCGGTGCCATCCCTGTAGTGATTACCAATGTCACAGATGATACCGTTAAGCTGGATGCAAATCATCCGCTTGCAGGTCAGGAGCTTACCTTCGAAATTGAAGTAGTCGAAGTGAAATAGCGGCCTAAGCTGCAAACAGGAAAATCCGGCTGTTGCCGGATGGTTTTATGATTTTCAAAAAAAAAAGAGCCTCCGGACGGGGCTCTTTTTTTTTGCTGTATCTCTTGCCCGGTATCACTTCTGGGCAGATTGTAACCGTCTAACCATAACAGGTTCGAAAGTCCTTAAGCTCAGGCGGTGGAACCGGCTGCGGCGGAAGTCTCTTTTCTGACAGCCGGCGCCACTTCGCTGCCGAAAAGTTCGATGGCACGGAGTACCTTTTTGTGAGGGAGACTGCCCACCGTCAATTGCATCAGAAAGCGGTGATGACCGAACAACTCATGCTGGTGCAGTATTTTGTCTGTGACTTCTGACGGACTGCCGACGATATTGGCGCCATATATGGTGCATGATGCGTCAAACTGCTCACGGGTCATCGCCGGCCAGCCCCGTTCCCGGCCGATCCGATCCATGGTCAGCTTGAATGCCGGAAAGGCATAATCCTTCGCCTGACGGGAATCCTCGGAGATAAAACCGTGAGAGTTGATGCTCACAGGTGGTGCAGGATGCCCCGCTTCTTTTGCCGCCTGCTGATGCAGTTGTACGAAAGGCGCAAACTGGGCCGGCTGTCCGCCGATAATCGCAAGAGCCATCGGTAGTCCGAGGTTGCCGGTACGAACGGCAGACTGCGGCGAACCGCCGACTGCAACCCAGAGAGGCAGCAGGTCCTGTTGCGATCGCGGATATACCGCCCTGTTATTGATAGCCGGGCGGTGTTTTCCCGACCAGGTGATGCGCTCCGACTCACGCAGTTTCATCAAAAGCTGAAGCTTCTCGGAAAAAATCTCGTCGTAATTTTCAAGATCCTGACCGAACAGCGGAAAGGACTCAATGAACGAACCGCGTCCGGCCATGATTTCGGCCCGCCCGCCTGAAATCTGGTCAAGTGTCGAAAATTGCTGAAACACCCGGACCGGATCTTCAGAGCCCAGCACGGTTACGGCACTGGTCAGACGGATATTCCGTGTTTTGGCGGCGGCTGCAGAAAGAATGACCGCAGGGGAGGATGCAAGATATTCTGAGCGATGGTGTTCGCCAATGCCAAAAACATCCAGCCCGGCCTGATCAGCCAGTTCCACCTCCTCAAGCAGGTCCTGCATGCGTTGTCCGGGGCTTCTGGTTTGGCTGCTTCCGGCAATCGGAGTATTCTCGGCAAAAGAGTAGATTCCAAGTTCCATGTGTCAAAAAATGTTTAAAGTACTTTTCGAAATATGCAGCTTTAAACACTTGCAAACCTCAAATCATTCTTATATTAAGTGAATGACAACGCAATTACGGAATGTCACTTTTTTGTGCCGGAAATGCAATTTTATTTAGTTGGTATCCTCTATAGAGAAGATTGTCACATATCGAAGAAAAAAGCTCAATATCAATAATTCTGTTTTTGCTGATGCCGGCGGTTGCTTTGGTCTTGTCCGCCTGCATGGGACCGGTGCGTGAACTCTATCCGGAAGACCCTGATGAACGGCCCATTCCTGTATACATTGTCAAGGTGGGCTGGCATGCCGGACTTGTGGTCGAGTCGGAGTATCTGAGTGACGAGTTTCCCGATCATGACCGGATGCCGGAAGCGGAACGTTTTAAAGTGGGCTGGGGGGATGATAAATATTACCCTGATCCGGATGCGTCATTCGGCATTCTGCTTCGGGCAGCCCTCTGGCCGACACGGAGTGTTTTGCATGTCGTTGGTATTGATGCTCCGGTTGAGGAAAGCTTTTCCGGATCTGAGGTTATCACCCTTCATGTCTCGGAAGAAGGCATGGATGAAATCTCAAAGTTTATTATCGACCGTTTCCGGAGGGATGATGACGGAGAAGTGGTTTATCACAGTTTCGGCCGCTACAGCAACAGTGCATTTTTCAAGGCTACCGGAAGGTATTATGTCCCCAAAACATCCAATGTCTGGACAGCCAGGGCATTGCGGCGGGCCGGCATTCCGATCACTCCGATGTACGGAGTCACGGCCGGCAATGTGATGCGGCAGGCCAGGGGTGTTGCTGCTGATGACAAAAAAATGGAATAAGGGAAGCGCATTATTACCGGCAATATGGCAATACTTAAATTCCGGCGACATTTGTACCAAGTTTTTTGGCATTTGATGCAGGGCCGGTCGTTATATTTATAAAGGAATGGTGATTGTTTGAAAACAGATGTTAAAAAAACGGTCTTGCAGAAAAACAATACTTTCATTTTGTCAAGGAACCTTACATCTTTCTGATACAGTTACTAAAGTGTATGAACATGCGAATTGTTATAGCCTCACTGTTGCTGGTTTTCGGTACGCTGCTGCTGGTGGCAGAAGATAACTTTGTTCCCGACAGGCAGAGTTTGTCGTCAATTCAGTATGCCAGAGAAGGTTCTGCACCTGATATTGTCAGAAGTACGCTTCTTTCCGGAATGCTTCAGGTTGAGGATGTGGAGGACGAATTTGAAGATTTGCCCGATGAACCCGCGCCCGTTGTTGTGGATGAACTGGATGAAGATAAGCGTCCGACTGTAAGTGTCATCACGGTTCAGGGATCTATTGGCCCGACAGTAAGCAACTACCTGTCCCGGGGACTTGAAACGGCCAGAGAGCGCGGAGACCAGATGCTGATCATGGAACTGGATACTCCCGGAGGTCTCCTCAATGTGACGCAGGATATCGTCAGAATGCTTCTGGGATCGGAGCTTCCTGTTGCCGTATATGTTTCACCGGAAGGGGCCAATGCCGGAAGTGCAGGTACGTTCATTACACTCGCAGCTCATGTAGCTGCCATGGCTCCTGCAACAAGTATCGGAGCAGCATCCCCCGTAACGATGGGAGGCGGAGAGATGGATACCGTCCAGCAAAAAAAGATTTTCAGCTATACCGAGAGTTTCATTGAAAGTGTAGCCGAGCGAAGGGATCGCAATGTCGAATGGGCGAAATCAGCTGTTCGCGACGGAGCATCAATTACAAGCTCGGAAGCGGTGGAAATCAATGTCGTGGATTTTCTTGCACAGGACCTCGATGATCTGCTCGATCAGATGCACGATTTTGAAGTTAACGGACACAAACTCAAAACACGTGACGCTGACGTAAACCGCATTGATCTGAATCTGGCCGAACTCTTTTTCGGTTTTATCATGAGACCGGAAGTCCTGCTGATCCTGACACTCGTCTCTATTTACGGTATCCTGGGTGAAATCAGCAACCCCGGTGCCATCATCCCCGGCGTTGCCGGTGTCATCGCTTTAATCCTGTTGCTTTTTGGTGTGGCAGCCATGCCTATCAATGTAGCCGGATTCCTGCTGATCGGCCTCGCCTTAATACTATTTGTGATGGAAGCTTTTACACCAACCTATGGCATTCTTCTGGGAAGCGGTGCCGTCGCGTTTTTCCTGGGCGCGTTAATGCTGTTTCAGGATTTGCCTGAGGACATGCGGTTGTCTCTTGCCTGGCTTATTCCTGCAACTATCGTCACCGTTATGTTTTTTGCACTTGTAGTTTATTACGGGCTGAGAGCCCAATTCGGGAAAACGCGTTCCGGCGTGGAAACCATGATTGGTCAGAAGGCAACCGCAATTGAAAAAATCGACCAATCACGCGGACGGGTTTCTATTTCCGGTGAAATATGGAACGCAAGAAGTGACACCCCCATCGGCAAGGGTGAACAGTGTGAAGTATTGGAAGTCCAGGGGTTGATGTTGCAGGTCCAACCCCTAAACGAATCTATAAAACAAAAATAGAACAGAGGATCACTATGCAAACACTATTTAATCTAACCGACCTGATTACCTGGGTTGTTGTTATCGTTATTTTCCTGGGAATTGTCCTGCCTCAGATGTTCAAAATCATGAGGGAATATGAGCGGGCCGTGGTTTTTCGTCTTGGAAAATTCTATATGACCAAAGGACCCGGACTTATCATTTTGATCCCTTTTATTGATAAGATTGAGCGCGTTGATCTCCGTGTTCTTACCATAAATGTGGATAAGCAGGAAATTATTACTAAAGACAATGTCACGGTTCATGTTGATGCCATCACTTTTTTCCGGGTCGTGGATGCCGAGAAAGCAATCATTAACGTTGAACAGTATCACGCTGCAACGACATGGCTGGCTCAGACAACCCTCAGAAGCGTTCTGGGTCAGGCCGAGCTGGATGAATTGCTCGCTGAGCGGGACAAAATCAACAGACAAATTCAGGAGATCATTGACCAGCATACCGACGCCTGGGGAATAAAAGTGGTCACTGTGGAAGTCCGGGATGTTGTCCTTCCTGAATCCATGCAGCGTGCGATGGCTCAGCAGGCCGAAATGGAGCGTGAACGACGCGCCAAGGTCATTAACGCACAAGGTGAATTCCAGGCCGCAGCCAAGCTTGTGGAAGCAGGTAAAATGATCGAACAAACCCCGGTGGCTCTTCAGCTGCGATTCCTGCAGACCATGTCAGAAATCGGTGATGAAAGCTCCACACACACCTTCCTGCCAATACCGATGAATTTCCTGGAAGCATTCAAGCCGACCATCCAGGATGCATCCGGGAAAAAAGCTACGGCGAATGTGGATCCCGGAGACATGGATATGGATGATCCCGGTATAGAAACGAAATCTTCCGGCAAGAAATCAGGCGGATCTGAATCCGGACAGAGCGGTAAAAAGTCCGGAGGAAGCAGAAAGAAATCGGGAGGCGGCAGCAAGGAAGAATAATGGATAAATTTCCGATTACTCCGTGGTTTCTTTTACTTGTGATTTCAGTAACAGGATGGCTCGCAGCCTGCGGGGAGGAGCGTGATCCCCTTCCCGGCGAGCCGCCATCCGGACTGACATCGTTCATTGAGGAGCATAAAACCGACTGGGATATTCCCGGCATGGCAGTTGCCATCGTACACGAAGACTCGGTGGTATATGCCCGGGGTTTCGGTGTAACACATCTTGATGATCCCGAACCGGTTGATGAACAGACAATTTTCGGTGTGGCATCCATCAGCAAGGCCTTTACTGCGGCTGCACTGGGACTGCTGGTCGAGGAAGGCCTGATCAGCTGGGATGACCCCGTAGCGGAACACCTGCCGGACTTTGAGCTGTATGATCCGCGCATCACCGATGAGCTGACCATCCGCGACGCACTTTCACACCGGAGCGGGCTCGGCCGCATGATCGGCAACCGGCTGCAGTTCATGACAAACAGAGACCGTGACGAGCTGATATACCGGCTGCGGTATCTTGAACCCGAGAAGCCGTTCCGAGAAGGATATGTTTACAACAACATGATGTATCTTGTGGCCGGGGAGATTATTCCGGCCGTTACCGGACAATCCTGGGATGATTTTGTAGCCGAACGCTTCTTCGGTCCGCTCGGAATGGAGCGAAGCAACACTTCCGTCACACAAATCGATGAAGATGACAATGCCGCCTGGCCCCATCAGGAAATCAGGGGAGAGGTGGTACCCATACCCCGGCGGAATTTCGACAATGCGGGTCCGGCCGCATCGATCAACACCAGTGTCAAAGAGCTGGCGCAGTGGGTCCGGCTGCATCTCGGGGAACCCGGAATCTACGATGGAGAAAGGCTGATCAGTCGTGATATCATGAAAGAAATGCATTCCGCACAAACGATCATACCGGTTGACGAAATGTACGGTGACCTGCGTGCTTACGGACTTGGCTGGTTTATTCAGTCGTACGAAGGCAAGCGCATCGACCGGCATGGTGGCGGAACCGATGGAATGACCACCTCGCTGGTACTGATGCCGGAGCGGGATCTGGGTATCATCGTTGTCACCAATACCTTTTCCGGTTTTCGCGATGTAGTGACCAACAAGATCATGGACCATTATCTGGGTCTTGAAGAGACCGACTGGAACAGCATCATCCTCGAGCGTTACGAAGAAAGATACCGCGAGCAGGCGGCTGAACGAGACACCATCCATCAGCTCAGGCAGCAGGATGTTCCCCCGTCACTTGAACCGGACCGTTTCACCGGAAGCTACTTCGACAATCTCTACGGTGAACTTGAGGTGCTTATGGATGATGAGGATAACCTTGTGCTGAAATTTTGGGATGACGAGGAGCTCATGGCTGATCTTCAGCACTGGGAGGGTGACCGGTACAGGGCTCACTGGCACAATCCCGCCCAGCGGGAGAAGTTTGTGGAGTTTGTGCTCGGACGGCGTGCGGTGGTCGAAGGCATCGATGTCACATTCAATCTGCGACCGAATATGATTCAGGTAGGTGCTTACCCCTCGGATTACACGCGGACAGTGCGGTACGAAAAAGTGGAGTAATGGTATAGCTGTTGATCCAAAGTTTTTTATACCCACTGAAATCGATATATTTGACGGTTCTCAAGGTATGGTTTCTGGCATGCTTTGTTTTCATGATGATGTTGATGACAGCGCCTGAAAGATTCCTTTCTAAATCAGGTGGAAAATTGGTGCAAAAAATCGGTCGATATGGATATTATTCAGGCAATATTGCTTGGACTACTGCAAGGTATTACGGAATTTTTGCCGGTCAGCAGTTCCGGTCATCTTGCTCTGGGCAGAGCTTTACTTGGAAGGGATCTTGAGCCCGGCATTACATTCGAAATTGTCGTGCATTTTGGATCCTTCTGCAGCATTGTGGTTTATTTCCGCAAAAAAATATGGGAAATACTCACTGATATTTTCAAGAGTTTTTCACCCTCCGGGATACGAAGCAAGCGATTTATAAGCGATGGCAACACACAACTGAGCTATATAATCCTGTTGAGTATGATACCTGCCGGACTTGTTGGCTTTACCATGAAAGAAAATATTGAGGCGATTTTTCTAAATCCCTTTTTTGTTTCTTGCATGCTACTGGTAACCGGTACGCTTTTGTTTTCAACAAAGTTTGTGGGCAATCCTGAGAAAGATGTGGATGTAAAACGAGGCATACTGGTCGGAGTAGCTCAGGCTTTTGCCATTCTTCCTGGAATCAGCCGCTCAGGGTCTACCATATCAGTGAGTTTATTTAGTGGAATGAGCAGGCAAAAGGCGGCCAATTTTTCATTTTTAATGGTGCTTCCGGTACTCGCTGGTGCCATGTTGCTCGAAATGATAGAAATTGCAGAAACCGGAATTGAAATGACTGCTGTTATCAGTCTGTTTGCAGGATACCTGACTTCCTTTGTTTCAGGATATTTTGCTCTTAAATATCTCATTATACTGCTTAAAAAAGAGAAGTTTCATTACTTTGCTTACTACTGCTGGACCGTCGGGATTGTCGGCATTTTTTATTTTTTCTGATAAAATGTAAGCATCATGGTACTTTGGGTCGCTATTGTCCTTGGTATTGTTCAAGGGATTTTCATGTTTTTTCCGGTTAGTTCAACAAGTCATCTGGCTCTGGCACAGCACTTTTTTATATGGACCGGTCAGGATATGCCATCGCCGGATTCCGCTGAAATGATCCTGTTTGATCTTATTGTGCATGTTGGGACACTCGTTTCTATTGCTGTTGTGTTTCGGAATAGCCTGGCGAAATTTTTGAGAGATGCAATAAATGGTTTTCTTGCAACACTAAGAATGAAACCATCTTCAAAAGATCTGCTTTTCGTTAAACTCTCTCTCTTGGGACTCTTTTCTGTGGCAGTTACCGGCATAATTGGCTATCCGATGAAGTCGCAGTTTGAAAATGTATTTGCGCACCCACTATTGATGAGTTTGACGCTTGTGATTACTGGGCTGCTTTTGTGGTGGACAGACATTCTGCCTGAACGAAAAATTGGACTACGTGAAATTGGCTTTGGTGTTGCACTTGTAATAGGAGTTGGCCAGGGGTTAGCTTTGATACCCGGATTCAGCCGCAGTGGACTGACTATAGCATTTGCACTTTTTGCGGGACTAAAAAGACGGTGGGCTGCTGAATACAGTTTCTTTATCGCATTTCCAACAATCCTTGGGGCAACCTTACTGCAGGCTATGGAGGTTGTTGGTTATGGGAGCAAAATTACAATTGGATTTCCAGCTCTTGCAACCGGATTTATTGTATCAGCGCTTGTCGGTATTGCAGCCCTGTATCTCGTTGTTCATATGCTTTATAAGGCAAAATTCCGTTTTTTTTCCTACTATGTTTGGTGTCTGGCGCTCGGAATCATCGTATCTCATTTAATATTATGATTGTTGATGATGCCGGAGTCACCCAATTCTGTGCGTTTGCGAAATTATTGATAACAACTGAGTCAATTATCCCCCAAGCGGAAACATGTCCGGCATGGGCGGAGCAGGACGAACCGAAGGTTCGAATGTTCCGTCCTGCAGAAATCGCCCAATATCCTCTTTCATCTGAGAATATTGGGCGATATCTGTATAATTTTTGAAATCCCGTTCCCCGGACGCGGTTTGCAGCCCTTCCAGTTTTTCATCCAGATGTCCGGCAATCATGCGAAGCATCCAGGTCGTCGCAGCCCTGGCCTCGGATACCGAATTTTCATTTTTTGCGGAACTCATCAGTTCCTCAATATACATCCGCTGCGTTGCGCGAAGTATTGCGGGCCGACCGGCCTTGTCAAAACCGGACTCAAATTCGAAAAGATGATCATACAGCGTCACAAGAACCTCCTCGAGAGCAGGCATTTCGGGATTCCTGTCATGAAATGAAACAACACGTGCCGTGCGTTGCGGCAGCAGGATTTCCGAAAATATGCGGGACGTGAGCGCACGTACGTATTCAAGCTGGTCTGCGGCCGGACTTGCCGGTGTTGTAAACGACCGCTCATCATGATTGAATCCCCACGGAGAGGGGGCCATCAGTTTCATGATACGCTCCGGAACGGCAAGCTCGTCGGGATGAAGCGTTTCGAGAACTGCCTGCAGCGCTTTTCGTTGTTTTTCCGCCGGAATCAGCCTCGTCGGTTCTTGTCCGTCTCCCCGCAGAGCGTAACGAAACTCCATCCCCCCAATGTGTTTAATCATCGATGAGAGGATAAACCGGTGGTGGACATAGACAGGTGCAAACCGTTCACGCAAAAGGGAATAGGGTTCCCCATCCCGAACGGCCCGCTCATCGAAATGCTCCATTAAAAAACTCCGCACTTCCATGGCCTCCTCAAGCTCCCTGAACGGATCTTCAGCCCTGGTCCAGGCATGTACTTTCGGATAGGATCCGAACGGGCGGGTGTGCGGTGCACTGATATGATACAGGTCTTTGTCCAGTCCTTCCTGAATGATGGTTTCCAGACCCTCCTTCTCTTCATCAGGGTCAAATTGTGTGTATCCCCAACGGATCGAAAGGGTGTCAAAAGCACCGGGTCCGGGTTCATAGGCACGGCTCAGGTCAAGTTTGCCATCGCGTAAACGTATTTTTGCAGCGGGGTAATCCATCACGGATGCCCGTCCCATGCTTTCGGCGGCAAAGTTGTGAGCCAGTCCCAATGTGTGGCCAAGCTCGTGGGCAGCATGCTGACGCCTTCTGGCCATTACGAACTCTTCGGCGTCCACCTCGGAATCCAGTCCGGCCATCCATTCCATTGCGCCCTCACTGTCCATAGAACCAAACGGCTCCATGGCATCCAGTGCAGGGATCAATCCGGCATACTGATTGTAATTGACCAGGGACCGGTGCGAATCCATCCGCACTGCCGCCTTGATGATTTCTCCGGTGCGGGGATCACGGAATGTCGGTCCGATAGAGGCACCTGCTTCGGAACGATGTACCCACATGACTACATTGTAGCGGGCATCCATCGGATTCATGTCTTCGGGCATATCCCTGAGTTCAAATGCATTGATAAACCCAGCCTCTTCAAAAACTCCGTTGAACCACTCCATCCCGTCACGGAAAGCGGTGCGGTAGGGCTCCGGAATGGCGGGATCCAGGTAGTAGACGATCGGCTCAACAGGCTCTGAGAGTTCGGCTTCGGGATCCTTTTTCTCCAGCCGGTGGCGGACGGCATAACGGGTGATCAGATCTTCATCAAACCCCTTGGAGTAGTCATAAAAAGAGATGTTGAGATAGCCACCCCGGGGGTCATATTCACGCGGACGGAAGTTGTCATCCGGCAGTTTCACGAATGAGTGGTGCTGGCGCATGGTCACGGAGCGTCCGTCCGGCGCATGCCTGCGAAGGCGCCATGCCGGGTCACTGGCGGTGTATGTGATCGCAGCCTGCACTTCGGTATTCTCCGGAAACGCATCTGTTCCGGCCGGGTGGATGTGGCTTCTGGAGGTCTCCACGCTGAAGTTTCCGAGGTTCCTGGCGCGGAAAAGCCGCCGGACATCAAAGGTATCCCGGAGGAAATAGGATGTGGCATCGATGAGATAGTTTCCCTCTGTTTCGGCGACGATGTCGAAAGATCCGACAATGGATACGGGAAATGACTCTTCGACAGACCGGGCCAGCTGCGGCTGACCGGGATCGGTTGACACAAACTGCGTGTTGGACAGAACAAGGCTGATCCCGGATCCGGTCCGCTGAAATCGTGCGATGTGCTCATTTCCTATCTGGGCCCGGTCGAGGCGGGGGCCGTTCATGCCGCCGCCGGTTGCCATGCTGTTCAGGTAGAGAAACTCCCGGCCCAGCCGTTCAGCCGGAATCTCCATGTACAGTGAGCCCGAGCCCTCATCCAGATACAAGGGGAAAAATCCGTCTTTTTTCTCAAGAGATTCGGTGTAATCCGGGATGGATGGAGCTGTATCCGGCGATTGTGATGTTTCCCGGCCCGGCCGGTCGCCGGCACCGCTGGTACTGTTTTGACGGACACCGTCTTCCGGAGCGAAAACGGCACATGAGCTGATGTGGCTGAAGCTTATAAATATGAAAACAAGCGCAAAAGTGATTTTGCGGAATAATAATTTTGTAGTCATGAGATAAACGCGGCAGTTTATTCGGTGAATCAAGTCCCTGTAATTATGTCTCTTTCCACATGAATGTCAGAAGGCAGGCATTTTTCTGACCGTTGGAAATGAGATGATTTGAAATATAACCCGATTTGTCTTCAAAAAAATCGGCAAAAGAAAATACTTCCTCACCGTAAAGAAGCTCCTTGCGGTAATCTACCATTACACGGGTGGCCCTTTTGCCGTCGATCAGCTCGGGCGGAAGGGTGTTCAGCGCCCACTCGACAAACCGGATGTTGTTGGCATGCTTGTTTGTGTCTATGTCGCCGGGGCGAATGGCAAAACGGCTTTCATATTGCTTTTTTTCCGGTGCCTCCGGGGCCTTGATGGGAAGCGGCTTGTTCTGGTCCGGCGTCAGGCCGAATGCATTGATCATTTCTTCAGATACACGGACCGGCTTTTTTTTCTTCAGATCGATAAAAATCCAGAGGCTGCTGGCCTCGGCAAGGAGTGTCCCGTTGTCGTCCTTCATTTTGTACTGGCGAAAACCGAAAAAATTCCGGAAGGAGACCGGCTGTGTTGTGACATGAACCTGCTGATTGAATCCCGGATAGCTGTGAATGGTGATATCCCATTTGGCAAGCACCCATGCCACCTGGTTTTCTTCGTAATGATCGAGTCCGACGCCGCAGACTTCGCTGTGGCGGATCGCCATGTCTTCCAGGAACTGCATCAGTGCCGTAACGCGGAGTTTTCTGTGGCGGTCGACGAGAAAATAGGGGATGTCGTAGGTGTGAGTATATGCCATCGTTTTTTTTTTGCGCACAATATAGTATCCTCTCAGGAGAAATGCCGTTATATCATACCCCGCTGCCGGCGGGCGTGACAGCCCGAAGACTGCTGGGACCATCAGCTCATTAGATCAGCCCATCAGCCCCGAATCACCGTTACCACTCGAAAATAATACCTATGGTAGGCAGAACTTCTCCTGAGTTGTTGTCAAGCAGATACGTGTTATAGTAATCCTGTCCTTCCCGTGGATTGAACCGGGTTGCATCGTCCGGAGAGGTAAGTGGTTGCGGACGTCCGTCTCCGTCCCTCCGCACATTAAGGAACGGCTGCAGTTCAGTCTGGAATGCGTACACATTCTGGACATCCAGATAGAGGGAAAGATTGAACCGGTCGAAGTAGAATCGTCTGTCGACACGGATATCCAGCTGATGGAAAACCGAAAGCCGCTCTTCATTCAGACGGGTGTAATCGGGAAGTCCCTGGCTGTTGACATCCCAGACTTCCTTTCGGGATGAACGTTCATAGTCATATGGCGTGTAGGGTGCTCCGCCAAGCAGCTGCCAGCGAAGACCGATATCCCATCCGCCCGAAAACTGGTATCCTGCAGTCAGTGAAATAAGGTGTCGGTTGTCCCAGGCTGAGGGTGTGTAATTGCCCTGAAGGTCTTTGAATTCGCTCCAGAAGAGGGTGTATGAGAAAATCCCGTAGAAATTCCGGAAAAGTTTTTGCTGTGCCAGAAACTCGATACCGTAGGAGCGGCCTTCAGAAGTGGATTCCGCCGGTTCATTGCCAATAACTCCGAAGTCACTCCCCAGATTCGCCAGCGAGACTCCCTGACGTGTGAGAAACGGGTAGTCCCGGTACTGTTTGAAGAATCCTTCGAGTGTAAAAATCAGACTTTCTGTGGCCAGATACTCGAATCCGGCGACATAGTGGTTGGACCGGATGTAAGTGACGCCATTGTCTCGGTTGACCAGGTTTCCGTCGCCGTCACGGTATCCAAGCACCGTATAGGGCGGAAGCTGATAATAGATACCGGTATTGGCATTGAAGCTGAAGTTGCTGGTCAGATACCAGGAGAGGGAAAAACGGGGCGAAAACTGATCGATCAGATTATTTGTGGCACCGGAGTAGTCGGTGGCATCCATGCGGAAACCGGCTGACAGCGAGAGTCGCCGCCCGAAATAATTGGAGCTGAGCTGGGCAAACAGACCCCATTGATTCAGGCGCAGCTCGGAATCAAAATCAATGGTTTCAAGGCCATCCTCACCGGGAATAGATACAAAGTTGAAGGTGTCTGTTGTGTATATGGAGTGTTCGTAGTTTGCTCCGACGTTGAGCCGGTAGGAGCCGAGCTCCAGTTCGTTTTCGACCCGGGCTTTGTTTTCTGTTTCAACGGAGGTGTAATCAAGAATGAGGTTTTCCGGATCGCTGTCATCGTTATCCTCGTACTTGAAGGCGCGGTTGTTCAGCTTGTTCCGGCTGAGAACCACCGTTGTGATGCGATTCTCACCGGTATTCCGGTACCGCAGTCCTCTGGTGTAGTTCCATTGCTCATTGACCGGCAGATTGGCGAGGATGTACTGCTGCTGTTCGGTTTCATTGGCATCGGTGTTCAGCGAAAAGTCGTCAATGGCGCCAAGTCCGATAAACGTAAATTCATGGTTGGATGCGGGCTGGTAGCGGAAACGGAACTGTATATCGGTGTAGATTGGCAGGAAAGGCAGATCGAGCAGCTCGAAAAGAAACTGCAGGTACGAACGCCGGTATGAAAAAATGAAATCGGCATCATCACCGATCGGACCTTCGGCGGTAAGTCCGATATCGCTTGCTCCTACGGTTGCAGTTAACCCGTATCTGTCACCCCCGCTTCGCTGACGCAGTTCCATGATGGAGCTGAGTGCGTTTCCGCGGCTGGCGGGGAAAGCTCCGGTATAGAAATCAACTTCCCGGATGAGGTCGACGTTGATCATCCCTACGGGTCCGCCGGATGCGCCTTGTGTGGTAAAATGGTTGATAGTCGGAACTTCGATGCCATCCAGATAGAATGTGTTTTCACCGGGCGCTCCTCCGCGGACAATCAGGTCATTGCGGAAGCCGCCGATGCCGCTGGCCACACCCGGCAGTGACTGAACCACGCGGGAGATGTCGCGGTTGCCTCCGGGTGCACGTTCAATTTCCGATGTGCCGATAGTGCGCTTGGATATCGGGCTTTCCTCGGTCCGGTTGAAAGGTGAGGGGCGGATTACAATTTCACCCAGCTGTGCTGCATCCGGTTCCAGCTCCACATCCACGCGGATATCCCGGTTTCTTCTGACATGGATCTCGTAAACGGTGCGGCTTTTATAGCCAACATATGTGAAACGAAGGTTGTAGCGGCCGGGAGGTACGTTCCTCAGTTCAAAGTATCCGTCTTCGTTTGTACTGGTTCCGAAATCGGTGTCCTCAACCAGTACATTTGCAAATTCAAGGGGAGATCCGTCGCTGGCATCGGTGACCGTGCCTTTTATGGCGCCGCGCCCCTCTTCTGAGGTGGTGTCGACACCCGCAGAGGAGAAACCGGCGAGGGCAAAATGCGGGATGAGAAGCAGGAATAATGTAAGTAATGTAACTGCAGCTGACGATTTGTTAAAAACCAAGGCGGAAAAATGCACGCAGCAAGTACAGTCAAGATGACATATGCATCTTGATAACAAACCAGTTGAACGGCTTCTGAATGGGCGTGATTTTCGGGGCGACATTGGAACGACGTTGGAGGCTGCTGATACCTAATTCATTGTCTTGCAGCGATTAGATTAAATCTACCCAGTAGTAATCCGGATTGCCGGTAAAAAGTTCCTGAAAGCAGCAAGAGGCTTGCATGTGAATGTAAATAAGATGTGAGGTAAATATTAAATATTACAATTAATAATCAGGATTGGGGGATATTGGCTTAACAAAAGTTAAATATGTTTAATAATTGTATTGACTTCGGTTTTAAATTATCCCATTTTAAAGGACGAATCGGGATTTAGGGGTCTTCACATGGGTTTACAGGAATATACAAGAAGATGCTGCTGAACCGGCTCAAATTATTAGAAAAGCGCTTCCTGGGTTATTTGTAAAAATATTCAAATGATGCGCACATTATATGCATCCGGTTGATGGTGAAGATGGTGAGAATTGTCTTTTCATGCCGAATGCATTCCACCAATAACCAAAACAAAGCAAAAACATGAGCTATAAAAAACTACTGTATATTTGTTTTTTTCTTGCTTTGCTGCCTGCCATGGGACAGGCACAAACAGGAGAAATAAGCGGTACCGTTAAAGATGCAGCTACAGGCGATGGACTTGCTGGCGCCAATGTACTGGTACGCGGCGAAAATATTGGAGCTGCTACAAGTCTGGAAGGTGATTACACTATTACAAATGTTCCGGCCGGCGCTCAAACGCTTGAGGTGCGTTATCTGGGATACCAGGCAAAGACATTGAGTGTAGAGGTGACGGCGGGCGAGGTGCTGAATGTAGATATTGATCTTGCGCAATCTCAGCTGAATATGGATGAAGTGGTCATAACTGGAACAGCCGGTGATACACGACGACGGGCGGTTGGAAACTCCATAAGCAGAGTCGATGCCAGTGATATCATGGAGCGTGTATCCAACAACACCGTCACAGAACTTTTGCAGGCGAAGGTTCCGGGTATGACTCTTGTTCCCGGATCAGGTACTGCCGGAACGGCTGCCAATATCCGGATCAGGGGTGCCGGTTCCATGCAGGCTTCCGTCCAGCCGATATTCTATGTTGATGGTGTACGTATCCAGACAGGTGGTCAGGGTAATTTCAATGTCTACGGACAAAATACCTCTGCGCTTGATGCCATCAACCCCAATGATATTGCTTCGATTGAAGTCATAAAAGGACCTGCCGCTGCAACAATTTATGGTGCGAATGCCGCCAGCGGTGTGATTAATATCACAACCAAACAGGGAAGTATGGGCGAACCCAACATCAACTGGAGTGCGCGTGTGGAAAGAGGGGGGACATCCTGGCCTGAGTCTTGGCGTCCAACGAATTACTCTCTTGTAACCGAGGAACGTCTTGATGCCCCTGATAACTGGCCCGGTATGGTAGGCATGCAGGCTGGTGAGTTTTTTGAGCATATTCCGATGAGCGAAAACTCCGATGCCCTCAGAACCGGAGTGCTGAATCAATACTCTCTTTCTGTCAGAGGTGGCGGTCAACAGTACTCCTTTTTTGTATCCGGATCCAGGGACGAAGAAGATGGCGTTTTTTACAACAACTATTCCAACAGATCTTCGGTAAGAGGTAACTTCCGGTTTTTCCCATCAGAACAACTCGACTTTTCTGTAAATGCCGGATACTCGAACAACCATGTCAGGCTGCCATTGAATGATAACATTGCCTATGGTCTGATAATCAGTTCCTGGCTCGCTGTTCCCGGGCGTCAGTATACCGGTGCAGGGGATGTAGGGTTCTTTACTATTGCTCCCGAATATGCCAATACTTACAACAATCAGACCCGTTCCGACCGGTTCAGCATAAGCTCAACCATCAATTACCGGCCTTTGGATTGGTTTACCAACCGGCTGAGGGTTGGAATTGACAGCAATACCAGGCAAGCCGAGCTGTTCTACACACCTGACCAGACAGGCCTGGCACCTTTCGGTGTCAATGTCGCAGATGGATATGTCAGCATAGCAACACCCAAAACAGATGTTTATACCATCGACTATGGCGGATCACTGCAGTTTGATTTAAATCAACAGATTCGGTCCGATTTTTCCTTTGGTTTCCAGTTTGAGGCGGTTGACGGGCGCAGTGCTACGGCTACGGGTGAAGGGCTCGGGTCAGAAGCAGCCCGACTGGTTGGGAATGCTGCTACCACATTCGGCTCCCAGTCTTTCTCTGAATCACGCTCTTTTGGTGTTTACGTACAGGAACAGATCGGTTGGGAAGACAGGTTGTTTGCAACAGCGGCCGTACGAATGGATAACAACTCTGTCTTTGGTTCAGAAATAAACCGTGTGTTCTATCCGAAAACGTCCCTGTCTTATGTCATGTCTGAAGCACCATTTTTCAATTATCGCTACGTAGATGAGTTCAGGCTCCGGGCAGCATGGGGACAAGCAGGTAACGCACCGGGAACCTATGCAGCTTCACGTACTTATACTACCAGTGTACGCACAATGGAGGATGGCTCCGCTGAACCTGCTCTCCGGTATGCAACATTCGGAAATCCGGACCTGGTGGCTGAAAGATCTTCTGAACTGGAGCTGGGATTTGACTTATCCATGTTTATGGACCGGCTGGGGCTTGAGATTACCTATTACAATACGGTCACCCGTGATGCGATTATGAGTGTCAGTGTCGCACCTTCAACCGGCTTTTCCGGAAGTACGCTTGAAAACCTTGGTGAAATCAAGAATACCGGTATAGAAGCGGTGTTGAGCTTTGTACCTCTTGCACTTAATTCGGTAAACTGGCGAAATACTTTTACGTTCTCTACCAACAGCAATGAGCTGGTTTCCTTTGGTGATGGCAGAGATTCCCAGATATTTGGTATCTACCACCCGGTTCAGCGATACGAAGAAGGCAAACCTCTCGGTGCATTCTGGGCTCAAAGAGCATCACGTGATGATGATGGAGTCATGAGGCTTGAATCTGAAGATATTTACAAGGGCCCGTCACTTCCGACCCGTGAGCTTAAATATTCGGCAGAGATCAATTTCCTCGGCGGATTTCGCTTCTTCGCACTTGTGGACTACCAGGGAGGCCATTATCAGTTCAACGTGAAGGACATGCGCCGTGATCGTGCCCGCATAAGCTGGGAGACGGTTAATCCTGAGGCTGACCCGGATGAAGTAGCCGCAAGAGCACTATGGGGGCAAACGTATCACCACGTTCAGCCTGCTGATTTTATCAAACTGCGCGATGTATCATTGAGTTATACCCTGCCGGTTTCTTTTGTAGATCAGATTGGTCTGAATCGTGCAACACTTTCTGTAACGGGACATAATCTTGCCGTACTGTGGACCCGCTACGGAGGACATGATCCCGAGGTAAACTTCCATGGAGATGCCTCTTTCAGCCGCGTGGACTCGTGGACGGCTCCCAACTTCCGTCGTATCACAGGCTCGCTCAGCATTGATTTCTGATCACGGCTGGTCAACAGTTTTTTTAACACCATACTTTGAACATTATGCTACCATTTAAAAAACATCTTTTACACGGTTTTATGGCCGTACTGCTCATCACTGCGGCAGCTTGTGATGATATTCTGGATGTATCCAATCCGGGGGCTATCGAAGAGGATGAGCTGACAAATGTCAACCTGGAACAATCGCTTATTAATGGAGTGATTGGAGAATTTCAGTATACCCATTCTTACACTTCGCAGTGGACCGGAACGGTTGCGGATGAACTCCTGCTGGACCATACATTCGCTCAGACTATACCCATGGTGCTTCGTACTGCTGATGAGAACAATGTGTATGTAGCAAACATATATTCATTCTGGCAGCGAAGCCGCGCTTCGGCTGATGACGCTGTATCCAGGTTTGAAGTAATGTACGGCGATGATGCCTACTCCAGGGTGAATACTCTGAAGGCCCTGGCTTATGGCGGTTACTCCTATGTCATGATGGCTGAAACTTTTTGTGAGGCTCCTGTGAATGTCAGCGCGGCCTATTCATCTGATGAATTATTCCGAATCGCAATTGAGCGATTTGAAGAGGCGTTATCAGCAGCCGATAATGCACTCTCTGCAGGTGAGCCAGGTGCAATGGTTGAGCGACTCAGAAATCTTGCGTTGCTGGGTGCCGCACGTGCTTCACTTAATCTTGGCGAAATGGAAGATGCTGAAGAATATGCATTGCAGGTTGCCGATGATTTTGAAATGTGGATCCGTCATTCCGATAACTCATCCCGGCAATACAATCCCTTCCGTGATCCCACGACCGGAGCTAATAACAGATACCTGAGTCCGGGAGAACCATTTCAAAACCTGAATGACATCCGTGTTCCGCACACAGCTGAAAAGCTGACGTCACTGGTAGAGGGTACCATGATGTATATACCTTACCAGCCGTACAGTTTCAGTGATTGGGTCGCGGAAGAAGCGATGGAGTTTCAAAGAAGCACTGATGTCCGGTTTGCGTCTGCTTTGGAAGCACGGTATATCATCGCCGAGGCGCGTGGTGCTTCAGATTATACTCTGGATCTTGTGAATGAACGGCGTGAGTTTGCCGGTCATGATTCTGTTGATCTTACAGGTGATGAACTGATGGCTGAACTGCGTGAACAACGTGCCCGTGACTTCTATCTCACCGGGAAAAGGTTTGGTGATTTGCGCAGGTATAAAAATCTCTATGGCATTGATCTTTTCCCTTCCGGCGATGATCCGTTCCAAAACCTTCCGTATGGTGATCTCACCTGTCTGCCGATTCCTCAAAGCGAACGCAACAGTAATCCCAATCTTTAGCGGACAGCCGACAGGCAGACTTCCTGTCAATAAATGAGAAAGGCTTGCAACCCGGTATCTGACCGGGCTTGCAGGCTTTTTTTGTAATATGAGGCACACCGGTTACAAATCAAATATTGTGTCTGCAGCAGATAGTTTGTCAGAACGTTTTATGGTGAGAATAGGTTATCATTTCATTCCGGAAAACACATAAGAAGTTCAGAATTCGTTACTCCGGTTGAACCAGTCTCATACATGCATGCTTAAAACTGTTTTTAATCCGATGCGATCAGTGCTGCTTATTTTTTTTCTTCCGGCACTAACTGTCCTTATCAACGGGTGCACTACGATAGAAATCAAGGAAAAAGACGCTTTTGACGCTCACCGCACAATCACACCGGCCGAATTTGACATCCCCGGTTACCGGCTTTATCAGCACACTATTGAGACAGAGGACGGGGAAGAGCTTGACAGCTGGTTTATTCAGCACGAGGACGCTCAGGCAAACGTGATTTTTATGGGCGGCAACGGTTTTTTGATGGTGAAATCCCGGTATTTGATTGAAACATATTCGTCCTTGCCGGTAAACCTTCTTCTGTTTGATTATCGCGGTTACGGAATGAGCAGCGGTGAACCAAGCATAGCAGGCATAAAGAAAGATGCACAGGCTGCTTACAACTTTGTTGATCAGCACGAAGAAGCCGGAAAACTGCCGGTTTACATACACGGGCACTCCATGGGCTCACTTCTGGCTGGATGGCTTGCCGGCAGAGAGTCGGTGGATGGATACGTTCTCGAGAGTCCGATTTCGAGCACCGATGACTGGACGAGCGGCCTGGTTCCCAGATTGTTCCGGCCACTTGTGCGTTTTGATGTGGCTGAATCGATCAGGGAGCACGATAATCTGGATCGGGTGGCACGCATATCACATCCGCTGCTGCTTATTGGCAGCGAAAACGATCCCATAACGCCGTTCAGAATGGCAGAGTCACTGTATGATGCTTCTGTTTCGGAACAAAAAAAACTGATAAACATTTCAAACGGAGGCCATAATGATCTGCCACAGTTTTCCGAGTATCGTGATGCGCTGGAAGCGTTTTATCTGGAACATGCAGGGCTTGAGCAACCGGAATATACGGCGGAGTACTGATACCCGTCTTTCCTGCTGTCCTGATCTTTGCAATGCTGAAATGATCATGAACGGGCTGGCGCCCGGACGCACAGGCACATGAATAAATACCGTCATGACATTTCACTTCGTGACCTTTTGTTCATGCGGCCTTAAACCCATAAATTCAAAACGGATGACGTGATTTGTCTGTTAACTGTTTCCAAAGGCTGTTATATTTAGTGTTTGCCATTAATCGGGTAGCGAGATGCCATATGCGTTGGCAGCCGGGCAAATCAACAGTGTGATCAGCAGTTAGCTGCTAGTTTAAAGGGAACACATTAAAATGAACAGAAAACGAATACGAACTATTTTCATAGCCTTTGCTTTGGTCCTGGCCGGCCTGGTAATTGCCGACTCGATGGGTTTTTTTGACTCCAAACCCTACCGTGAAGTGCCGCACGGCAATCACAGCCACTATGTTCCCCATGACCGTGATCCGGCCATTCCGATTTCAGATTTTCCTACAACACCACCCAGGGAAGGTGAAAAAATTACACCCACCGGTCAGATTGTCCCGGATGCGGATGGAGACTGGTGGGACTGATTTTCAATTTCTGCAAACTCTAAACCTGAAATATCTTAGTTCATGCCTCACTATACCAGAATTCTCGGAATCATCCTGATACTTATCGGAATTATCGGTTATATAGCGTCCGGCGCAGTCAGCATTACCGCAATGATTCCCGCCTTTTTCGGCATCGCATTCATCATACTGGGACGGCTGGCCCAAAAAGAAGCATGGCGCAAGCATGTCATGCATATTGCTCTGCTTGTAGCTCTTATCGGACTGTTCGGATCATTTTCCGGAATATTTGACGTCATCTCCTGGTTGGGCGGTAATCAGGAAGTCAATGAGCTTGCGGCGATTGCCCGTGCTCTTATGGCCCTGTTGCTGATTGGCTACATAGCACTCGGCGTCAAATCATTTATCGATGCCCGTAAGGCAGCATCCTGAGACCTTTCTGAGGATATATCGCAACACAGACTTTTCAGTCTGCAAAGTCTGGATAGAGCGATATAAAACGGTCGGGGTAATCGGTGATAAGCCCGTCCACGCCCATGGAAACCATTGTTTTCATGTCGGCTTCCGTGTTGACGGTCCACGGTAACACCGTCATGCCCAGCTCATGCGCCCTTTCAACATGTGAGGGGGTCAGCAAGCCGTAATTCGGAGAATAAATTTCCGGTTCCAGTCCGTCAAAATAGGCGAGGTGATCGTCAACGGTACCTCTTTTGTACGTCAGGATGGCTATCGGAACCCCGGCATCGATCTCCCGCATGGCATGCAATGGCCTCGGGTCAAATGACTGGATATTTACGCGGTCCATCAGATCATTGCCGAGGGAGTCACTGAGTGACTGCAGCTCGTCATACACAATTTTTGCAAACCCATCCGGCGCCGGGGTGAGACTTTCATCCCATGCCTTATGGGTTTTTAATTCGATGTTGTACCGGACGGGTTGTCTGTCCTGTCCACGGGCATGCGCCTCCATTTCGAGAATCGCATCTTTCATCAGGGGTTTTGGCGCAGAGAGCGTTTTCTGCTCCGGATGATCCGGATGCCGCAAAGAACCGCAGTCAAACTGAGCGATCTTTTCATAATCGTATTCAAAAATCCGGTACGAGCGTTCCCGGAATTTGCGGATGCGGCTGCCATCGGGCTGAAGGCAGATGTCCGACCGGAACCAGGGCTCGTGGGATATAACCGCTTTGAGGTCCCTGGAAACCGCGAGGTCAAATTCTATGGTGGTTACACCGAGATCCATCGCTTTCAGAAAACCCGGAATGGTATTCTCCGGTTTGAGTCCCATCGCCCCCCGGTGTCCCTGCAGGTCAAAATCATCGGGGAGCGGATCCGTATCGGCGCGGCAGCCTGATGATACCCAGAGTGGAATGATCAGGGATAGTAGCAAAATGGCCCTCGTTTTCATGGCACGGCATCTGATGGAATGCCCGGGTCCGGCCATAGCCGGCCCTGACGGTTGTCCTTCGCCAAGTTACCTGAATACCTCAACCCGTTCAATAACAACATGCTCTTCCGGCTGGTCACGGTACTGGCTGCTTGTCTGCACATTGGCAATGGCATCAACCACGTCCATCCCGGATGTCACTTCTCCGAAAGCCGTATACTCATTATCGAGCCCGGGATTGGCTCCGTGCATGATGAAAAACTGGGAGCCGGCACCCCGGCTTTTGTCGGAAACCCGCGCCATGGACAGTATTCCCGGTTCATGGCGTGTGTCGTTGAATTCGTGCGGAATGGCAACGACGGGTCCGCCCTGCCCGTAGAGGCGGCGGTCATCCTCCCTGGAATTGGGATCGCCTCCCTGAATCATGAATCCCGGGATAACACGATGAAACTTGGTTCCGTCATAAAATCCGCTTTCCGCACGGGTCACAAAATTGAACGTGTGGATGGGAGCGCGATCCGGGTGAAATGCAAGCTCGATGTCACCATGATTGGTAACAATAGTGGCTTTGATGCCATCCATCTGCCCGGCAAGAAAATCGATACGTTTTCGGGTTGTCATCAAGTCCTCAATCTTTTGCTCTAGTTCCCGTTTTTCGTCGCTTAATTCTGTTTTGGAGCGCTGAAGTCTTTCCAGCTCTTCACTGTTGCCGCATGATATCAAAGTTATTGATGCCAAAGCAATCAACAGAATGGCTGCCAGTAAATTGACAGGGTTCATCCTTTTGGTAGTTTCGGTTTATATGGAAAAATGCAATGCCATGGTCGCAATTGATCATGCGCCTGCACATCCTGGCGCCATATCCGGCCATGGACATTTCATCACGGGAATGTGTATGATGCCTGCAGACCAAGCGGAATACCGATCCACCAGTACACAAGGAGGAAAATGCTCCAGGTCACCATGAAAATGAAGAAGTACGGAAGCATCATGGAAACCAGTGTTCCGATTCCGGTGCTTTTGACATACCGCTGACAGAATACTACAACCAGCGGGAAGTAGGGGAGTAGCGGCGTGATGATGTTCGACACCGAGTCACCAACGCGGTAAGCGGCCTGGGTCAGGTCGGGCGAAATTCCGATGCCCATGAGCATGGGAACAAAAATCGGGCTGATAAGCGCCCATTTGGCAGATGCCGATCCTACCAGCAGGTTTACGACAGCCGTGAGGACGATGATTCCGACAATGGTAAGGGCGCCCGGAAGTGCCAGACTTTCCAGAAAGCCGGCTCCCTTGAGCGCAATCAGGGTCCCGATATTCGAATTTCCGAAAGCGTCAATGAACAGCGCGCAGAAAAATGCCATTACAATATAGTAGGCCATGCTGCCCATGGCTTTGCTCATGCTGCCCACCATATCCTGCGAGTTTTTGAAGGTTCCTGCCAGAAATCCGTAGATGACACCCGGTATCACGAACAGCAGAAATATAAGCGGAACAATAGACTGCATCACCGGCGCGTCAAATGCCGTGACGTCCCTGCTGCCCTGAAGCGTAGCCACCATTTCGCCGGCCTGCAGTGTAGATCCTTCCCGCAGGTCGGGTTTGGCAAAGTGAATAACACCCTCTTCCATGGCCATCATGGTGTCTTTGCGTACCGGCTCGTAGTAAAGCTGGTCCTCATTTTCACTCTGCAGGTGAAAGATCTGAATGATGCCGAGTTCCTGTCCCACATCCACGGTGTCCCCGTCATCCACATAGAGTGAGTGTATCATACCTTCACCGGATGCCTCAAAAGCGGTTGTACCGGGCGAGCGCATGGGAGAATCCTGCGGAATGGTCCATGCAAATAATCCGGCAATACCAAGAAGCATTACGATAGTAGCAACCCAGAAAGCCCGGATTTCTTTTTTATTGAGGCGTTCCATCTGGGGCAGATCATCCTCATCCGCATCCACCTTGGTCTTGGCGAGCCGCGGTTCCACAATGCGGTCGGTAATCCACCATCCCACCGTAATAATGAGGATACTGGATATGGCGGTGAAGAAGTAGTTATTGAGCGGGTTGATAAGCATTTCCGGCTCAATAATCTGTGCTGCCGACTGGGTGAAGCCCTGGAGCAGCGGATCAATTCCTGAGGGAATGAAGTTGGCGCTGAACCCGCCGGATACACCGGCAAAGGCCGCGGCAATTCCGGCCAGCGGATGCCTGCCGGCGGCATAGAATATGACCCCGCCAAGCGGTATAACCAGCACATAGCCCGCGTCCGCCGCAGTATGGCTGACAATGGCTACCATGATGAGCATGGGGGTCAGCAGTGACTTCGGGGTGATACCCAGGATATATTTCAATGCGGCGTTGATATAACCCGAATGTTCAGCGGCTCCCACACCAAGCATGGCCAGCAGAACTACGCCGAGCGGAGCAAAGGTGATGAACGTTTCGGTCATATTGGCCAGGAAGGAGGCCATCTGATCACCGGAAAGGAGATTGATCACCCTGAGGGTTTCGCCGGAACGGGGATCGGTTTCACCAAAATCAAACGGAGAAAGTATGGCGGAGAGAAACCATACGAATATCATCAAAAGGAAGAATAGAATGGCCGGATCGGGCAGTTTGTTTCCTGTGCGTTCAATAATATCCAGAAACCTGCCGAGCACACCCTGCTGATTGTTGTTACTCATATCATGTATATACGTTTTTGCAAGAAATAAACGGAGTCTGGTAACACTCCGGGATAATCGCTTAGAGATAGAGAAATCCTGACTATCATGCAAGAAAAAAATCCGGCATTAACAGGAATTGCAAACAGGTTATTTCAGCCGGAAAATGTGCTCGGTCTGCCCCGGGCTGGTATAGCTGCATGAAAGGTCGGACAACTTCCCGGACTCCAGGCTGTAGATCATTCCGTGCACCGCAATAGCCTGGTTGTTTTTCCAGGCTTTCTGAAGGATGGTACTTTGAGCGATGTTGGCGACCTGCTTTCTCACATTCCATTCACAGAGTTTGTCTACCACCTCTTGTTCGCTCAGATGTGCAAACTCCTCTTTGTGATCCTGATAGATTTGTTTGACAGGACGCAGCCAGTTGTCGATAAGTCCATGGTCGACAGCCTCCAGGGAAGCCTTGACACCGCCGCACGCGTAGTGTCCGCATACGATAATGTGCCGGACTTTCAGCGATTCCACGGCGTACTGCAGAACAGAGAGGATATTCAGGTCATGATTGTTGCATTGATTGGCAATATTCCGGTGGACAAACAGATCGCCCGGCTCTGCATTTACGATTTTTTCAGCCGGCACCCTGCTGTCCGAACAGCCGATCCATAAAAACTCAGGATGCTGGTCGCCGGCCAGGCGTTTGAAATAATCCGGATCATCGGCAACTTGCCGGTTTACCCATGTTTCGTTTTTCCGAAGCAGTTCCTTGATTTCATTTTCCATGTTCACCCGTCTCTGTTACGTATTTTGATAATAACCTGTTTTTAGTGATGTTATTCAGTATCTGAGGAAGATTATGCATTTTTTGTCTGATACAGCAGGCGGCATACCGGCCGATAACTTCTCAAAGACATAGACTTGATTTAAATTGTAAAATACAAGCGGTTACCAGCCTTATTGTTTGCAGGAAACAATATATTCAAATCCCTGCACATTTTTGATAACTCAGCCGGATGTCTCCGACTTTTTTTATCCCATTGTTGTAAACATGAAGAAATTATACGAACACAGAGAGCTCGTTTTTGCATTGCTCTGCGGTACACTCCTGCTCGGGGCATGGCTTTATGAAGTGCTGGGTGATCCCGAACAACCCCGGCCGATCGTTGTATACCTGCTGTCCTATTTCTTCGGGGCCTATTTCGCATTTTTCCATATGATCGCCAGCCTCAGAGCCAGGCAGTTTGATATTGACTTCCTGATGCTCGTAGCCGCAACGGGTGCCGCAATACTGGGTGCCTGGGCCGAAGGCGCACTGCTGCTGTTTCTTTTCAGCCTCGGACATGCCCTGGAACATTATGCCATGGGCCGGGCCCGAAAAGCAATCCGGGCACTTGCGGATCTGGCTCCAACCGTCGCCCGGATCAAAGATAATGGCGGCGAGCGGGAAGTAAGTGTCGATGAAATCAAACCGCAGGATCTGCTGATTGTAAGGCCGGGAGAGCGTTTTCCTTCGGACGGATTTGTCATCAGCGGCAGAAGCAGTGTGGATCAGGCCCCGATAACCGGCGAAAGTGTTCCTGTTGACAAAGAACCGGTGCGTTCAGCGGAAAGCGCCCGCAATGATGTGGAAGGCCTGGGGCCGGCTCACAGAATATTTGCCGGAACGATAAACGGGGACAGTGTCATGGAAGTGGAAGTGACCAGCCGCGCCGAGGACAGCACCCTGGCCCGTGTCATCAGGATGGTCAATGAGGCCGAAACCGGCAAATCACCGACTCAGCGATTTGCCGAGCGTTTTGAACGCATATTTGTTCCGGCCATCATTTTGTTTGTCGTCATGCTCCACTTCGCCTGGGTTGTGGTCGATGAGCCCTTTGCCGATTCCTTTTACCGTGCAATGGCTGTGCTTGTCGCTGCAAGTCCCTGTGCCCTGGCTATTTCCACACCAAGTGCCATTCTCAGCGGAGTAGCCAGAGCCGCCAGGCTTGGGGTTCTTGTAAAAGGCGGCCGGCCTCTTGAACAGCTTGGCGGATTGCGTGCACTCGCCTTTGACAAAACGGGAACGCTCACTCAGGGTGTGCCGGAGGTAACCGACATCATTCCCCTGAACGGATTTGATGAACCGGGACTGATGCGGCTGGCCGTTGCCGTAGAACAGCGGAGCGATCATCCGCTCGCTCGTGCGGTAGTGCGCGCTTCGGAAAAATGGCTGGTAAATGACGATATACCGGAAGTGTCGGATGTCAGGATGATTGCCGGAAAAGGGATCATCGGCACCATCAACGGAAGTCATATCTCTATCGGGCAGCTGCGGCTTTTCAATAACTCCATTCCGGATGACGTGCAGTCAGAGCTTGACCGGCTGCACGGTGAGGGCAGAAGCACCATGATAGTCAAGTCAGGGGATCATTTTGCCGGTGTCATCGGACTTATGGACCTGCCCAGGCCCGGAGCCTCACAAGTCCTCAACAACCTCAGGGAAATGGGGATCAGGCGTCTGATAATGCTTTCCGGAGACCATCAGCGGGTGGCCGAAACCATTGGCTCCCGGGTGGGAGTGGATGAATCCTGGGGTGACCTGCTGCCTGAACACAAAGTGGATGCAGTCAAAAAGCTGCTGGATGAGGAGAAGGAGGTGGCTATGGTAGGTGACGGGGTGAATGATGCCCCGGCCATGGCAAACGCCACGGTCGGTATAGCAATGGGGGCCGCCGGATCAGACGTCGCACTGGAAACAGCTGATGTAGCCCTGATGGCCGATGATCTCGGAAAACTGCCGGTTGCAGTGGGGCTGAGCCGCAAAACAAGGAAAATCATCAGGCAGAATATTTTCATCAGCCTTGGCATGATTGCCTTCCTGGTGCCATTTGTGATTTTCGGTTACGCGGGAATCGGAATCGCTGTGCTGCTTCACGAAGGCTCAACCCTTGTTGTGGTGCTTAACGCACTCCGCCTGCTTGGATATCAGCATCCGCACTATCAGCCGGACAGCGCGTCTTTCACTATGGCGACCGCTTCTTCCTGAATTTTTTTCAGATGGTCTTTGTCCCGAAAACTTTCCGCGTAGATTTTGTAGATATCTTCGGTTCCTGACGGACGGGCGGCGAACCACCCGTTTTCCGTCTCAACTTTTAGTCCGCCCAGCGGCGCGTCATTGGCAGGAGCTTTCGTGAGTTTTTTCAGGACCGGCTCTCCGGCCAGGCTGTCCGCCCGCACCTTATCAGGTGACAGACTGGACAGAATATCCTTCTCTTCCGGACTTGCCGGCGCATCAATTCGCTCGTATACCGGACTTCCGTGCCTGCTTTCGAGTTCCTCGTAATGCTCGGCGGGATCCTTTTCGGTTTTTGCTGTTATTTCCGCAGCCAGGAGGTTCAGTATGATTCCGTCCTTGTCAGTCGACCAGGCCGATCCGTCAAAACGCAGGAAGGATGCGCCTGCGCTCTCCTCACCGCCAAATCCATACGATCCGTCAAGCAGTCCGTCAACAAACCACTTGAATCCTACCGGTACTTCTGCAAGCGGCCGGCCAAGTGCTTTTGCAACACGGTCAATCATGCTGCTGGAAACGAGCGTCTTGCCGATCGCAGCATCCTCACGCCATTTCGGCCGGTTTTGGAAAAGATAATTGATAGCAACGGCCAGATAATGGTTGGGATTCATCAGTCCGGCAGAGCGGGTGACGATGCCGTGACGGTCAAAATCCGGATCATTGCCGAATGCAATATCATAGCGCTCCTTCAGGCCTATCAGGCTTGCCATGGCATACGGAGACGAACAGTCCATCCGGATTTTCCCGTCTTTGTCGACGGTCATGAAAGCAAACCTCGGGTCCACATCGGGATTGACCACGTCGATGTTTAAATCGTAATGGCGGGCAATGGGTTCCCAGAAACCGACACCCGAACCGCCCATCGGATCCACACCGATTTTCAGTCCCGTTTTTCTGATGGCCTTCATATCGACAACCTTGTCCAGATCCTTGATGTACGGCATCATGAAGTCGGTAGCCATGACATTTTCTTTTTTCAGGGCTTTCTCAAAGGGTATGCGCTTTACTTTTTTACAGCCGTCTGCGAGAATCCGGTTTGCTTCATCCTGAATCTTTTTTGTGATGTCGGATCCGGCAGGCCCCCCGCTGGGCGGGTTGTACTTGAATCCGCCGTCACCGGGAGGATTGTGGGAAGGTGTGATCACAACACCATCGCATTTGTGCTCTTTCTGGCCACGGTTGCAACCCAGAATGGCGTGAGAAATGACCGGAGTGGGAGTGTAACCGAATCCCTCCTGATACCCGACCAGCACATCATTTGCTGCCAGCACCTCAATAGCGGTAATCATAGCAGGTTCCGACAGCGCGTGCGTATCCATCCCGATGTAAAGTGGCCCGTCGATTCCCTCTGACTTTCTGTAATCAGCCAGAGCCTGCGATATGGCCATGATATGCTGCTCGTTGAAGGTGTGTTTCAGCGAGGAGCCGCGGTGTCCCGAGGTGCCGAACCGAACGTGGTGCCGCGGGTTGTCAGGATCCGGCGTGCGGCTGTAGTACGCAGATACAAGTCGTGGAATATTGTCAAGAATGTAATACGGAGCTTTTTTTCCGGCTAACTCGTGAATGGCCATATCGCAATTATTTTTTGTTGCTTGTGTTGTTTAAAGAAAGTCTGCAGGTGTGAACGAATCCTCTTTGCCGCAGCGTTCTTTGAATATATTTTCACGAATAAGATGACGCAGAACCATGTCAAAATCAATCTATTTTATCGTTGCCGGAGTAGCTCTCGGGGCTCTCGGCGGATTTGCCTACTGGCATTTTATCGGATGTGATACAGGCAGTTGCCCGATTACCTCAATATGGTATCATGCAACAGCATACGGGGCTCTGATGGGAGGACTGCTTGGTAGTATAATCAGTCCGCAAAAGAAAAAGGAGGAAGGCCCGGAAACCGGTGAAAATTAGCACGGGGAGACGGAAAGCTGACCCGTCCTCACAACAGACTGGCCGGGAATACTGTAATTTGTTATAATGGCTTTGCAGGGACCTTTGCATAACACGCCATGTGTATGCACCGTATTAATATAATTACTGCTTGCCATGCCTCTTTACAAAATTATTTCAGCCGGTTCATTGCCGGCTTTAGTGATCATCACCAGCATGCTTTTTTCAGGGTGCCGTTCACATAACACTTATTCATTGTCCGGTGACATTCAGCAAGAATACCCTGATACAGACGAAGAAGCCTTGATCACCGATCTGAACGGGGATGGATACATGTTCCCTGAGGAGCCTGCAGTGCGTGTATTGCTGATCAACACGCTTGCTGAATTTGTTCTGCAAAGTAGCGGGAAGGTGGTTATTTCCGGATCCGGTCAGGAACATGAAATACCGGCAGGATCGGAAATCCGGTTTCAGCAAAAAAAGGGGGAACTTCTGCTGTTTGCTGATGGAGAAACACTGGCCAATGATGTCCATTTTCGAATGAAAACGGATTCATCGTTCACCATACGGGATGTGCCATACGGCATCAACTGGTGGTGGGGCGGACGGGAAGACCGGATTTACCAGGGTGAGCTGAATATATATACCGGGGATGAAGAAAATCTCAAGGCTGTGCTGCATCTGCCCATGGAACGTTATATGAAAGGAGTGGTTCCGTATGAAATTGGTCCGGAATCGCCTCTTGGAGCTTTAAAAGCTCAGTCGGTAGCCGCAAGAACCGAAATTGTACAAGCGCTGCTGACGGGCAAGTACGAAGGTGAGCACTACGATGTCTGCGCTGAAGTTGAGTGTCAGGTTTTTGCCGGAGATCACAGGAGATCATCACGATCTGATTCATCTGTAACGCTCACCCGCGGCGAAGTTCTGGAGTTTGAAGGTGCAGTGGCTGATGCCTATTACGCATCCAACTGCGGTGGAAAGTCGGAAAGGGTGGAAAAGGTCTGGCCCTGGCGAAGCGGCCCCAAACCCTACCTGGTTTCCGGATTTGATCAGGCGGATGATCCGCCAACGGATCCGCAAGATGACATCGAGACCTGGCTTGAGGAACCGCCCGAATCATGGTGCAATCCATACATCCACACGGACTTGCCGGAGTGGAGCAAAGCCAATTTCCGCTGGGAAAGAGAGATTGCCGATTCCGATTTCACAGAGGATTTCCGCGGACTGGATTCACTTGAAATCATAGAACGCGGGGAGTCCGGGAGGCTTCACCGCATACGCGCATGGAAAAACGGGGAAGCTGAGAAGCTGGATTATGAACTGGCTATCCGGCAGATGGTCAAACCGCCGCTGCGCAGTTCTGCATTTGTTTACAGTCGCACAGATACATCATGGGTTTTCCGCGGAGCCGGATGGGGGCACGGAGTGGGAATGTGCCAGAGTGGTGCCATATCCCAAATTAACAGTGGCTATGATTACCGTCAGGTCATTGATCACTACTTTCCCGGAACTTCTGTCGTTACCGTTTACAGGTAATTTCCACGGATGATATTATCACGGATGTTTTTCAGCCGGGATAACTCTGAATAAATCCGGCAATGCACAGCCGCATTTGAATTGAGCAGTTTTTGAGTTTGGTGTTTAATTTTTGGATAAATCTGTTTATTTGCATTATCAATCATTGCATTTAGGTTTAAAGATGTTATTTTAAACAGCTTATTGCATACATGATATGCGAAATATCGACAGATGAATTGCGGGTAAAAAAGTGTTGGTGACACCTCCCGCAGATAAAAAGGACTGTAGCTGCATTTTCCGCAAATGCAGAAATAAAAATGAATTAAATGAAGAACGACAGCAGATTGCAGCCGCTGCCGGAAGAATTATTGCAGAATCTTCCCGAAGTGGTCCGCACCGAACTTGACGAATACGAACAGCAAATCCGGGATTTCCGCAGAGGACAGATAGGCGATGTTAAAATGCAGAAAATCCGGTTGCAGCTCGGCACCTATGCACAGCGCCAGCCCGGCGTTCAGATGCAGCGAATAAAAATTCCCTATGGTGATCTGACCCCGTCCAAACTCCGCCGCCTTGCGGATGTTGCGGATAAATATGCCAACGGGTTCATGCACCTTACTACCCGGCAGGATGTTCAGCTTTATTACATCATGCTGGAATCTGTCCCGAATATGATGCGTGAGCTGGCCGATGCCGGAATCACTACAAGGGAAGCCTGCGGCAATACCATTCGGAATGTGACGGCAACTCCGTTTTCCGGTACCTCTCCGGATGATGTTTTTGATGTGGCACCATACGCCAAAGCGTTTACCGGCTTCATGCTGCGCAATCCCATATGCCAGAATATGGGCCGCAAAGTCAAAGTGGCGTTCGAAAGCAATGCCATAAAAGATGATGCCGGTTTGCGTATTCATGACCTTGGATTCCGGGCGCAGGTTCGGCAACAAAATGGCAAAGCCGAACGCGGATTCCAGGTCTATGTCGGCGGCGGACTCGGTTCATCTCCCATGCTGGGTCATCTATGGTCAGATTTCCTGCCGGAGGAAGAGCTGATTCCGTTCTCAGCGGCAGTCATCAGAATCTTTGACCGGTACGGAGAACGCAAGAACCGGATGAAGGCACGCATGAAATTTCTGGTCAAAAAGCTCGGTTTTGATGAATTTCGCCGCAGGGTAGAGGAGGAGCAAAAGGCATTGAATATCGATCCCTCCTGGAACAGCTATCTGGCAGAGGCGCACAGTGAGGAACAGCCGCCGTCCGGAACGGACCAGCTGCCCGATGCGCCCGCCAGAACCGAAGATGATCCCGGATACTTGCTCTGGAAAGGATCAGCTGCTACGGTACAAAAAAGCGGCGGACACGCTCTTGTTCAGCTGCGCATACACAATGGTGATCTGGCGACGGATAATGCCAGAAAAATCGCAGATATTGCGGGCACATTTGCCAATGGCAACATCCGGATTACGATACATCAAAACCTGGTGCTCCGCTGGGTTCCGGTTGATGCGCTGCCGGCTCTGTATGCAGCATTGAAAAAAGAAGGGCTGGATACCATCGGCGCCGAAACCATCGCCGATATCACCGCATGTCCGGGAGCCGACACCTGCCGCCTGGGAATCACATCGGCAAAGGGACTGGCAACGGGAATAGACAAGGCGCTGCAGAACGGCCTCGGAGAATACGCTGAAGTCGCCAGAGATCTGAAAATCAAAATTTCAGGCTGCCCGAACGCTTGTGCCCAGCATACAGCAGCCAACATCGGATTTCAGGGTGGAGCCATGTCAAAGGACGGACGCCGCGTTCCCTCAGAAATGGTCTTCGTAGGGGGCTCACTGGCCGGAGAAGAAACCCGCCTTGCTGAATCCGTCATAAAAATCCCGACACGGAATGCGCCCCTGGTCGTAAAGAAATTGATTCAGCTCTATATCGCCGAACGCAGCGACGGGGAGCATTTTGATTTTGTCATGAAACGGATCGGTAAAGACCGGCTGAAAAAGGAATTGAAGGAATTTACGCATGTTCCGTCATTTGAAGAGGCTCCCGAATTTTACAAGGACTGGGGCCACGAGGATGAGCAATTCGATATTATGACCGGTGTTAAAGGTGAGTGTGCCGGAGCAACGGTGGAGGACAAAGTGCCTACGTTCGAAGAAGCCGAAGCCTCGATGCAACAGGCGAAGGCCCATTTCATTCATGAAGACTACGAAGTCTCTATTCTGGAATCGTACCATGCCATGGCGCATGCCGCCCATGTTCCGCTCTACTCCAAACTGGTCGATCCGTTTACACCTTCGCAGACCATTTGGGAGTTTGAAAATCTCTTTGTGCGAACGGGTGAAGTGGATGAAGAATGGCTGGATATCCATGACCGTCTGCAGGATGTCCTGCAAATGAAGCCGGACAAAGAGCTTGCCGATGAAATGAGAAAAATGGCCGGGACGTTTTATGATGTGTGCTTTGAGGCGGAAAAACGTCTGAACAGCAAGGCAACGGCTTAAACCGGCATACTGATCAGTACGGTATCACGGCATTGTCCGGATTCGGCCTTCAGCGATTCATCAGATCCTGAACCTGTTCTATGCGTTCCGGGCTCGTCCGGTCAAAAAACCGCGACCTGAAATCGTCGTGGATCTGGTCGATGATCTCTTTTGTATCCTCATCCATCGGTTCATCTTCCGGATCATGACTGATGATCAGTTCCGCTTCCATGCCGTCCAGTCCGGGCTGATCGATCCGGAAAAGATTGGTGCGCTCAACCGTAAAGCTCACACGGTATATCAGATAGTACCATTCATCGTCAATGTATCCCGGATAAACCGGAAAGGGTGTGCCTCCGTAGGTTCCGAAAAAGTCGGGAACGGTGAATTGAACACCGGGCAGCTGCCGGTAAGCATCGGCAACAACCTCGACATTCAGCAGCTCGTCAAAATAGACGAGGTAATAAAAGTAATCGCTGTCTTCATCGTGATCAAGAAACATCAGCGAATCAGGACGCTGCTCAGCCGGCAAATCATCAACATACCGGAAAACTCCGTCCTGAATTTCATCCATATACTCAATATCGGCCCCGATAATCAGCCGGCCGGGCTCCCAGGGCATCAAAAAGATTGACTCTGTTTCCGGGAGGGTGTCGGAATAGGCATCACGAATGGCATCCCGGTGCTGCAGGAACATCAGTGCGGTCTCCGGGTCTGCCCTCAATTCGCCATCCTTCCACAATGCAAGCTGCCAGGCTTCAAAATAATCGTCATTGCTGAGCACAAATTCGTGGTCGTCAAACAACTCCAGCCGTTCACTGTCGCTGACGGGACCGTCAATTCCGTTGTCGCTGTCAACCGCATCGCAGGAGGTCAGAAAAAGTGTCAATGGACTAACAGAAAGGAGCAAAATGAATAATCTCATGGCAAAAAAAGGTAAGTGTCAGTAAGAAGCCGGATTCAGCAGGTTCAACGATTCAGCAGGTTCAACAATGGTATAACGGATAGTGTGTCTGCTGCATGTCCGTCATTCCCGAATGATCTTCAATTAATTCCATTCATACATCCGTTTCTTCCGTAATCCGATATTGGTATATTTAAAAAATGGACTTGTTACAAAATGACACCTCTGACAATAGTTTGCAACCCGGTCAACACAAACTCCGCACTGGTTTTCCTGAACAGGTAAAGCGACTTGTAATCAAGGTGGGAAGCAGGGTTCTTGTTGACAAGCAAGGGCGGCCGGATCCCGCTCAGATTCAGAAGCTTACCGGGCAGATTGCCTCACTGCGCAATCAGAATTACGAGGTCATTCTCGTATCCTCAGGAGCCATAGCTGCCGGTGTTCAGTCGCTGGGATGGCCCCGGCGTCCGGTCAATTTGCCGGATTTGCAGATGGCCGCTGCGATCGGCCAGGGGGTTCTGCTGAATCTGTATTCGGAACAACTGGCAAGGTATGACTGCCGGCTTGGACAGGTGCTGCTTACCCACGGCGATCTGAATGACCGCATCCGCCACCTGAATGCGCGAAACACGATCATGTCCATGCTCCGCAACGGGATTATTCCCGTATGCAATGAAAATGATGTGGTTGCGGTTGATGAAATCCGTTTTGGCGACAACGATTTGCTTGCAGCCATGGTAGCCGCGCTCATTGATGCCGATCTGCTCGTGCTGCTGACCACTTCGAACGGCCTCTTCCGGGCAGAAAACGGCCGGTTCACCGAACGCATTCCGCTGCTTGAGGATATAACGGATGAAACACTGGCCATGGCTCAGGGTAAGGGCAGCGGATGGTCATCCGGCGGGATGGGATCCAAGTTACAATCAGCCGACCGCGCCATCCGTTCCGGCACACCGGTAGTTATCGCCGACGGATATCAGGAAAACGTCGTAGCCCGGCTATTGAGCGGTGAGGACCTGGGAACTCTGATCACTGTTTCTTCAGAAGAGCAGAAACTTAAAGCACGGAAAAAATGGATCGCTTTTTTCCATCGTCCGCAAGGCAGTTTGTTTGTGGATGAAGGTGCCGCAAATGCCATAACCGAAAAAGGACACAGCCTGCTGCCGGTGGGTGTAAGCAAGGTAGAAGGTCGGTTTCGTGCCGGCTCCCTTGTCAATATCCGCAAGTCAGACGGAAAAGTTATCGCCCGTGGCCTAACCGCTTTTGACCGTGATGAAATAGAGCGGATCAAAGGCAAGAAAACTGTCGAAATTCCACGCATTTTGGGTGAAAGACACCATATTGAAATAATCCATCGTGACAATATGGTGCTTGTGTAACCTGCCGTAATTGTACAACCAGAAAAAAAATATTCTGCATTATGCCTGAAACCGAAGAAGCCATTCACAAACAGATCCTGGAGCTTGGGAAGAAAGCAAGGCGTGCATCGCGTGAAATGATGGGCATGTCTGCTGATGAAAAAAATCATGCGCTGCTGGCAATGGCGGATGCCCTGGAGCGCAGAAAGGAAAAAATCCAGGAGGAGAATGCAAGGGATGTCAGTGAGGCCAGAGATGCCGGACTTTCGGATGCACTTGTGGACCGGCTTGTACTGGATGATAAGCGGATGGCGGCAATGACACAGGGTTTGCGTGACATCGCAAAGCTTCCTGATCCGGTCGGCCGAACTCTCAAAAGCTGGGAAAAGGAGAACGGTCTGATCCTTGAAAAGAGAGCGGTACCCATTGGTGTAATCGGTATGATCTACGAATCCCGGCCGAACGTAACCGCCGATGCGGCCGCCTTGTGCCTGAAGGCATCGAATGCCATAATATTGCGGGGTGGATCGGAAGCGCTGCGAAGCAATCAGGCCATAGCCGATGCGCTTCAGGAAGGTGGGTCCGCCACCAAACTGCCGGCCGATGCGATTCAGCTTGTCCCGGTTCGCGACCGGAAGGCCGTCACAAGTCTTATTACCATGGATGAATATGTGGACATGATTATCCCGCGCGGCGGCGAGGGGCTGATCCGGGCTATTGCAGAAAACGCAACCGTACCTGTACTGAAACACTATAAAGGCATTTGTCATGTGTATGTCGATGGTGATGCAGACCCCGAAAAAGCATGGTCGATTGTGGAAAATGCAAAATGTCAGCGTCCGGGGGTTTGCAACGCAGCCGAAACGCTTTTGGTGGACCTTTCCATTGGAGAGGAGTGGCTGATACGCATGGCAGAGATCCTTCAGAAAAGGGGTGTTGAGCTTCGCGGGGACGAAAAATCGCGGGAGATTGTGGCATCCATGCTGCCTGCAACCGGGGAAGACTGGCATACCGAATATCTGGATATGATACTTTCGGTGCGTGTTGTGGACGGTATTGAGCAGGCTGTCGAGCATATCAACCAATATGGCTCAGGTCATTCGGATGCTATTGTGACCCGGAATAAGGGCAGGCAGGAGTATTTCGGGAAAATGGTGGATTCCGCTGCGGTCTACATCAACGCATCAACGCGGTTTACTGATGGTGCGGAGTTCGGCATGGGAGCCGAGATCGGTATCAGTACGGACCGCCTTCATGCGCGGGGGCCGGTGGCTCTGGAAGAGCTTACCACATATAAATATGTCGTTACCGGTGACGGGCAGATCAAAGAGTAATATGCCGAAACAGTTACAGCTGTTCAGCGCGGGGAGTTGCAGTTTGTGCCGGTTTTGCACATAATGATTTGTAACCCGTGATGACCTTTACCCGCCTTCATCGTCAACGCTGTCATGAGCTTAAAAAGAGAGAGCAGGGGAATACTACAAACCTTCATCCTAAACACAACAATTTTGGCAAAAAAATGGTTGTCATCCCCTTGTTGTTGCTGTCGGTATTTTCCATTGCTGCTGTATCCGGTGCGTTCTCATCAGCATCCGCCGGTCATGCTCTGCAAGAGGGCAGCCGTGCATTGCAATATCGGAGTGGAATGGTTCACCGCTTCATCGATCAGTTTTCTGGCAGAATACGGTATAGACCTTTATTACCTGTATTCGAATTCTGATGGAATGCGTGAATCGTATAATATGGATGGTGAATTAACAGGTGAGCAGGAATCATCCGCAAGCGGACATGGCCTTTTACTGATCCCCGGTTGTCCGGCTCGGTTAACTGCCTATTTATAATAGCTCACAAAGACGAGATCAGCTATCCGGCCCCTCCGCCGGAACCACCACCTGCGGAACCGGCCGATGCCCCGCCTACACCCGATACACCACTGAAACTGCTGGTGCCGCTTGAGGCCAGGGTGCTGAGTCCGGATGCTGTTTCCGCCGGACTGCCAGAAGTGGATACGGGAACGATCCAGATGAACAGCGGGCTGTCTTCTGTGACACTGGTTAATCGCTTTTCAAGCTGTTTTTTGGTCAGGCCAAGGGCTATGGCATAAACAAAATGCCGTCCCATATCCTGTTGATCGAACGACCGGTTTGGTCCCTTTTTAAGTGCTTTTCGATAGGCTGTCCATTCGGCATGCAGATTGGCTCCTATTTTGGTACGTTTGGGAAGGGTCAAACTCAGTAGCATGATCAGCACCACCAGTATAATTCCGATTACTCCAACACCTGGAGAAAGAAGTGTCACAACAACCATCCCGAATAATAGCGGCAGCTGGGCGAGCAGGTGCCAGTTCAAGGCCCTGGCTGCTTCGCGGTCAAACCAGGACCGTTCACGGATCTCGTTCTTAAACAGTTTTTTCCATTGACGCCACCATTTTCGTGATTTTCTGTCCGACCACTCAAGGATATCATTCATCCTTGTGATGCCATCATCAATACGCCCGTTTACTTTTTCCAGCAGGTTGCTTTCCCAATCTCTGAGATCATCTGCCGGTTTTTTTCCTGTTTTTTCAAGATGATACTCGGGGGTTTCGCTGCCCAGGAACTTCTTTTTCCCCTTTTTTTCGACAATACGAAAATATCCCCTTCTGGCCAGATCGAACAGTGTAATTCCCAGTGCCAATTTGTCGGGATCAGCATTCAGGGGCCCAAGCATAAGCATGCGGACAAGCGCCGGCGGATCTTCAGACGGAGGGGAGTAGCGCAGTTTTCCGGTGGTGATATCCGGTTTGTTTCTCCGGCCGAAGCGCCTGTAAAACCAGATGAAAATAATGATTGACCCGGGAGCAAGAACAAAGATCAGCCCCAGCGCCAGCATATGATTACGCTCTTCACGTTCCCGTGCCTCCAGCCAATCGTCCTCTTCCTGCATCACCCGGTCCAGCCCGAATCGCCTGTCAGTGATATCGGCATCCGGCAGCACCCGTGTCGGGAACAGTATGCGGGCTCTGATAATATCACCGCTTCGGAATCCCTCGCCCTCAAGAAACAGCAGGTTGTTATCCGTGCTTTTTTCAACATGATCAGGGCTCTCGCGCAACCAGACATGCCACTCGTCCTCATCAATACTTTCAGGCAGGGATATCCGTGCGCGAAACGTGTCGGGGGTGCGTTCCAGTTCCTCAGAGAGAAAAAACCAGAACCATTCGGTATGATCCGGACCGAGAACCAGTGCGTCCTTAAGGTCGTACTGGATGGTGTACGTATGCTCAGTATTGCCTTCCGTTTCGATGTACCAGGTGATCCGCAGTTCGTCGCTGTCTTTTTCCACTTTGAACGTTCCCGGCTCTTCGGTATCAGTATTGGTCAATGCGCGGCCATCCTGGCGGACTCTGATGTTGCTTATTTCATCAAAACCCCTGAGCGGTAATGTATAGTAGGCATAATTATACGTACCATCGAAAACATAATGCCTCTCTTCCGTATAGCGTATGGTTGCATCGGACTTAATTTCAGCCTGAAGGGAAATATCCGGGATGTGATACTCTCTGGCGTGCCCTGCGTCTGCAGCAAGAAACAATCCGATAATCACAATGAAATAAAATTGCCGGGTCATGATGGTAAAATATTGGTGAAACGATTGGTAACTTGATGATTACGAATATCCCAATGTTACTTTTTTATCCAATAAAAACATAGTTCGTAAATCAATCAATGCGGGCTATCTGCATCTGGCCGGTTTTTAATCCACTCGTGCTTTTTGACAACAATCACATTTTCGGATCTGCCGGCAATGTTTTTTACAATGGGTATACCGGTGATACGGATTCGTCCCTGCCGGTTATGCCACAAGTACTGAAGCTCCTCTTCTTCCATTTCAAGAAACCAGCGCTCCTCTTCATCGGTTACCAGGGCAATCATCGTAAAGGGCTCGTTTCCAAAAAGCCGCAGTGACCCCTCCCAGGTTTCCACTGTGTCCGATTTATCGAAATAAGAAGCTGAATACACGACAGTTGGAAACAGCGTACTCATTGAAACAATAATGGTAATCATAAGTGTGATTGATACTGTCATTTTTATAAAATAATGAATATCTTAGGAAAAATCGGGCTACGTTTATTTATCAAAAAAGCCCTTTTTTATAAATTGATTTTTAGTAGTTTAAAGGAAAATTATTACGTAGTCAGGGACAGAAGACGGCGATTCATCGATTATTAAACACAAGTCAGTCTTCTCCTGATACGTGTCGGTCGCAATAATTGTTCTGTTATTTTCGTCTGTGCGGATATCCTGCGATAACACAGTTTATCCGTCAACTCATTATCAAATTTCTATTTACCAGAATCACAAGGATTATTTATGAAACGTCCGCTTGTAACTATTGACGCCAACGAAGCCGCGTCCTATATCGCCCATCATGTAAACGAAGTCATCGCTATTTATCCAATTACTCCGGCATCTCCCATGGGAGAGTGGACCGATGCATGGTCAATGGCCGGAAAAAAGAACATCTGGGGCACAGTGCCGGATGTCATCGAATTACAGAGTGAAGGCGGCGCTGCCGGTGCCGTTCATGGAGCTCTGCAAACCGGCGCCTTGTCAACTACGTTTACTGCTTCACAGGGATTGCTTCTGATGATGCCCAATCTTTACAAGATCGCAGGCGAGCTGAGTCCAGCGGTCATCCACGTTTCGGCGCGGACCGTGGCATCGCATGCGCTTTCCATTTTCGGTGATCACAGTGACGTAATGGCTATGCGCATGACCGGCATGGCGATGCTTTGCTCAAACAGTGTGCAGGAAGCGATGGATATGGCAATGATATCACATGCTGCCACTCTGGAATCCCGGGTGCCGTTTATCCACTTTTTTGATGGATTCCGGACATCGCACGAAGTGCAGAAAATCGAGCAGCTTACACTCGGCGACATGGAGGAGATGATTGACTATGACCATGTCATTGCGCACAGAAACCGGGCATTGACACCGGATAAACCCGTAATCCGGGGAACAGCACAGAATCCGGATGTCTTTTTCCAGGCAAGGGAATCATCCAATACCTACTACAACAATTGCCCGGGGATTGTCCAGAAAACCATGGACCGGTTTGCCAAACTGACCGGAAGAAGCTATAACCTGTTTGATTATCATGGACCGGAGGATGCCGAGCGTGTAATTGTACTTATGGGTTCCGGAGCAGAAACTGTTCATGAGACCGTCGACCGAATGAATGCTGACGGCGAACGTGTCGGCGTGGTCAAAGTCAGACTCTACCGCCCATTTGATGTGGCCGCATTCGTAAAAGCCCTGCCGCAGAGTGTCCGAAGCCTGGGTGTACTTGACCGCACCAAAGAACCGGGAAGCGCCGGTGATCCGTTGTACCAGGATGTGATCACCGCACTGCAGGAAAACCGGGTTGAGGGTTACCGGAAATTTGACGTCGAACCAAAGGTTGTCGCCGGTCGCTACGGGTTGTCTTCCAAAGAATTTACCCCCGCTATGGTTCGAGCCGTCTATGATGAAATCGGCCGCGATAAGCCCAAGAACCATTTCACGATCGGCATTAAGGACGATGTCACACAAACCAGTATTGAATGGAAAAATGGATCCGGCAATGGCCGGTCGGTCGCGAAGTCCGGGACTGCGGACAAAAAACAGGGTAAACAAAAGCTGTTTGAAGGCCTGTTTTACGGACTGGGTGCCGACGGTACGGTCAGTGCCAACAAAAACTCCATCAAGATCATCGGCGAGAATACCGATTATCATGCGCAGGGCTACTTTGTGTATGACTCGAAAAAGTCCGGTGCGATGACAGTGTCCCATTTGCGATTCGGTCCGGATCCCATCCGGTCTGCGTATCTGATCCAAGAGGCCGATTTCATTGCATGTCATCAGTACCGCTTTGTTGAGCGCATGGATATGCTCCGAAATGCACGTCACGGCGCTACCTTTCTGATCAACACGCAGTATGGTCCGGATGAGCTTTGGGAAAATCTGCCCGACAAGGTTCAGCAACAGATTATTGACAAGAACATTCGTGTTTTTGCAATTGACGGATACCAGGTTGCTAAAGATAGCGGAATGGGCAACCGGATCAACACGGTAATGCAGGTGTGCTTTTTTGCCATTTCGGATATCCTTCCGCAGGATGAGGCGATTGCAGCCATCAAGGATGCCATCAAGAAAACCTATGGTCAAAAAGGCGAAGCCATTCTGAAAAGCAACTATGCGGCCGTGGACAATGCAGTTGAGCACATGTTTGAACTGGATGTTCCGGGCAAGGTTACCTCCACCCGCAAGATGCTGCCACCGATCATTGGCGAGAATACGCCCGAGTTTGTAGATAATGTGATCAGCGAAATCATTGCCGGAAACGGTGATGACCTGCCGGTCAGCGCGTTTCCTCAGGATGGCACGTTCCCGGTAGGCACGGCCTGCTATGAAAAGCGGAACATCGCACAGGAAATACCCATTCTGGAGCCGGATATATGTATCCAGTGCGGAAAGTGCGCCATGGTTTGCCCGCACTCCTGTATCCGGATGAAGGCTTATGATGAAGAGCTTCTCGCCGATGCGCCGCCTGAATTCAAATCCATGAAAGCCAAGGGACGCGAATGGCCTGACAATACCATGGTCAGCGTTCAGGTTTCCCCGGATGACTGTACCGGTTGTGAGCTGTGCGTTGAAGTGTGTCCTGCCAAGGATAAAAAGCAGGTGGGACGCAAGGCCATCAACATGGACAAGATTGAACCGCATCTGGAAACAGAGAGGAAGAACTGGGATTTCTTTGCATCACTTCCTGAATTTGACCGGACACAGCTGAAAACAGCTACCGTGAAAGGTTCACAATTTCTGCAGCCGCTGTTTGAGTTTTCCGGTGCCTGCTCCGGTTGCGGCGAAACACCCTATGTCAAACTGGTGACCCAGCTTTATGGTGACCGCATGCTGATCGCGAACGCTACAGGTTGCTCCTCCATTTACGGCGGGAACCTTCCGACAACACCATACACAACCAACGCCGAAGGACTCGGGCCTGCATGGTCCAACTCGCTATTTGAGGACAATGCGGAGTTCGGTCTCGGTTTCCGCCTGACCGTTGACAAGCAGACCGAACAGGCGCAGCGCCTGCTCAGGGAAGTGAACGGTTCTGTACCTGACAAGCTGAAAGATGCGCTCCTGAATGCCGATCAGTCCGATGAACCCGGGGTATTTGAGCAACGCAAGCGGGTTGCCGAGCTGAAAAGCGTCCTGCAGGATGCGGGAGGCGAAAACGCAAAAGACAAATCTGTCCGCCAGCTTTACAGCCTGGCTGATTTTCTGGTGCGCAAGAGCGTCTGGGCATTCGGCGGTGACGGATGGGCCTATGATATCGGCTACGGAGGACTGGACCATGTCCTTTCATCCGGCCGTGATATAAACCTGCTTGTGCTTGACACGGAGGTCTACTCCAATACCGGAGGTCAGCGATCCAAAGCCACCCCGCTTGGATCTGTCGCAAAGTTTGCTGCAGCCGGAAAGGAGACTGCAAAAAAAGATCTCGGACTGCTGGCCGTTTCGGGCGGATCGGCCTATGTTGCGCGAATTGCGATGGGTGCCAATGATACCCAGACCATCCGTGCCATTATGGAAGCGGAAGCCTATCCGGGTCCGTCAGTGATCATTGCCTACAGCCACTGTATCGCGCACGGTTACAACATGAAATACGGTCTGGATCAGCAGCAGAAAGCGGTAGACAGTGCATACTGGCCGTTGTTCCGGTTCAACCCGGCTCTGCAGGCGGAAGGCAAGAATCCGTTTATGCTTGATTCCAAGCCTCCGAAAATTGCGTTCAAGGACTATGCGTATAATGAAATGCGCTATCTCATGCTCTCCAAGTCACATCCGGAAGCTGCTGCCCGGTTTATGGAGCAGGCTCAGAAAGATGTGAATGAGCGCTGGAGACAATACGAGGAGATGAAAAATGTCTATGAGCCGAAGAAAGAGGAAGAGTAATATTATCACCATTATTTAACTGAAAAATTATTGATATGAATCTTGAAACCAATTACCTGGGACTGAAGCTGAAAAGTCCGCTCGTCCCGTCGGCATCGCCGCTGAGCAGCGATCTCGGAAAAGTCAAACGGATGGAAGATGCCGGTGCCTCCGCGATCGTCATGTACTCACTGTTCGAGGAGCAGATCACAAAGGAAAACCGGGCTATGGATCACTTCATGAATGTTTCGGCTGAAAGTTATGCCGAGGCGCTCAGCTATTTTCCCGAGCCCGAGCAGTACCATAATCTGGAAGCCGAAGATTACCTCGAACACATCCGGAAGATCAAGGAAACCGTGGATATTCCGGTGATCGGCAGCCTGAACGGAATTTCCGAAGGCGGCTGGATGAGTTATGCCAAAAAGATGGAAGATGCCGGTGCTGATGCTCTTGAGCTGAACATCTACTATGTGGCCGCGGATCCGGATATGACATCCGACAAGGTCGAGCAGATGTATATCGATGATCTTAAGGCGGTGAAAGAAAACGTCTCGATTCCCGTGTCTATCAAGCTCGGTCCTTATTTCAGCGCTTTTGCAAATATGGCAAAAAGGCTGGAAGCTGCCGGAGCTGACGGTCTGGTGCTGTTCAACCGGTTTTATCAGCCCGATATTGATCTTGAGACCAAAGAAGTGGCACCCAGCCTGGAGCTCAGCAATTCTTTCGAGAAGCGGCTTCCGCTGCGCTGGATTGCCATGCTGCGGCCCCATATCAAGGCCAGCCTTGCAGCCACCACCGGTATCCATTCAGCCGAGGATGTCATCAAGATGCTCATGGTCGGCGCCGACGTCACCATGATGACCTCTGCTCTGCTCAGGGAAGGTTGTGACAAACTCTACAACATCACCGAAGAGATGAAAATCTGGATGAATGAAAATGAGTATGCCTCCGTGGAGGAACTCAAGGGATGCATGAGCTCCGCCTCCGTAGCCGATGCGACTACGTTTGAGCGGGCCAACTATATCCGCATTCTCCAGAGTTATAAAATGGACAGCCTCGGGTGATTTTGTAAAGGTAAATCACTATCTTTACTCTAATACATTATTTTTATTACATCTAAACACAGCTCATTATGCTTGCTGATTATGGGTTTGCGCTATTATTCATAACCATCGGCGCCGTTTTTGCAGGTATTACACTTTTGGTGGCCTGGCTTTTGCGACCTGACCGGCCCAGTCCCGAAAAGCTTACCACCTATGAGTGCGGCGAAGATCCCGTCGGATCGGCATGGATCCAGTATAATAACCGGTTTTATGTCATTGCGCTCATGTTCCTGATATTTGAAGTCGAGGTGGTCCTGCTGTTTCCCTGGGCGACGGTATTCCAGAGTATGGGCTGGTATGCGTTTTGGGCAATGGTTGTCTTTGTTTCACTGATTTTTGTCGGGTTTCTGTATGAACTCGGAAAGGGTGACTTGGAATGGGACAAGCCGCAGCCCGTAGTTCCGCGTTATGTGGATGGTGTCGGAGTGGTTACCCCTGACTGGCAGGATCCTTCCCTGGCAGCCGGTGCCAATGGTCACACCAATGGAAACGGCGCCCCTGTTGCAGCGGAAGCGGCACCTTCTTCTGAAAGCGATGCTGCCGGAACGGAGTCTGACGCAAATAAAACAGAACCTCCGAAGTGAATGTAACGCAATGAGCATTTCATCTGCATCGTGTAGTAAAAAAGCAGTCAATTCCGGATGCATCCGGTAATTTGTAATCAGAATCAATGTCCACCAATTTTACTTATGGGTCTTCTCGATAAAAAATACCAGGACAGCAATATTATCATTGTGTCTCTGGAAAAGGCACTCAACTGGGCCAGGAAATCTTCGATTTGGTATATGCAGTTCGGACTCGCATGCTGTGCTATTGAGATGATGGCCACGGCTGCATCGCGCTATGACTTCGACCGGTTCGGGATTATTCCGCGTTCCTCACCACGCCAGGCTGACGTGATGATTGTGGCCGGGACGGTGACGCTGAAAATGGCAACCCGGATCAAGCGCCTGTACGAGCAGATGGCGGAACCCCGCTACGTCATTAGCATGGGTTCCTGTTCCAACTGCGGCGGCCCCTACTGGGAGCATGGCTATCATGTGCTGAAAGGCGTGGACCGTGTTGTTCCGGTGGATGTTTATGTGCCGGGCTGTCCGCCGCGCCCGGAAGCACTACTCCAGGGATTTCTGCATTTGCATAACAAAATTATGAATGAGAGCCTGGTCGAAGGTGTCGATCCCACCAAGCCTGTTGTGGTTGATGACAAGGGAGGTGAGGATATCGCTCTCAAAAATGTGGATGAAACCGATGAGCACAAAAAGGCTCAAATCGAATTCCCGCAGCAGGACGTACAGCGCAAGGAGAAGGGGGCATAATGAAAACAACGGAAGAGATATATAACATACTTGTTGAGCAGTTCGGTGAAGAAGGGCTGGAACTCAGGCCCGATGAGGTGGTGGCCCCGGTCATCGTGGTGGCGCCAGAAAATATCCAGAAAGTTGCAAAATATCTTCGGGACGGAGAGGATCTGCTGTTCGATTACATGATGTGTCTGAGCGGGGTTCACTACCAGAAAGAGGAGCAACTCGCCGTGACCTATCATCTCAACTCCACCTCGCTGAAGCACAAGGTGATACTGAAGGTCATCATGCCGCAGGATGATGCCCGAGTGCCGACAGTGGAACAGGTTTGGAAAACAGCCGACTGGCATGAGCGCGAAGCCTTTGACATGTTCGGCATTCAGTTTGAAGGTCACCCCGATCACCGCCGGATTCTTTGTCCGGATGACTGGGAAGGACATCCCCTCCGAAAGGACTACAAAGTCCAGGAGTTTTACCGTGGAATGAAAGTAGAGTATTAAGTAACCGATTTGTCCGGAGTAACAGATGACAACAGTGAAACAAAAAGCGCCCGAAGTCAGTCTTTCCCCGCCGGTCGAGGCCGGAAACGGTTTGAAGACCCAGGAGATGGTGGTAAATATGGGGCCCCAGCACCCGTCAACGCACGGAGTGCTTCGGGTTGAACTGACGCTTGACGGCGAAATTGTCGTAGCGGCGAAACCGCATATCGGCTATCTCCACCGATGCTTTGAGAAGCACAGCGAGGAGATGAATGACTATACCAAAGTCATTCCCTACGTTGACCGCATGGACTATGTGGCCGCTATGAACAACGAGCACGGCTTTGCCGTAGCCATGGAGCGGATGATGGATATTCAGGTCAACGACCGGGTAGAATATATTCGCATAATCATGGCCGAACTGCAGCGCATTGCCAGTCACCTTCTTGCCCTTGGAACCTTTGGCCTCGACATCGGTGCATTCACACCATTTCTGCACTGCTTCATCCATCGTGAAAAAATCCTGGACATTTTTGAAAAAGCCAGCGGCGCCCGGCTGCTCTACAATTATATCTGGGTTGGCGGGCTGATGAACGATGTTCCCCCGGACTTCAAGAAAGATACACATGAGTTTGTAAAGTACTTCCGGCCACAGATCAAGGAACTCAACGATCTGCTGTCCTACAATAAGATTTTTGTCGACCGGACGGCAAATGTCGGAGTGCTTCCCGGAAAGGTTGCCATTAATTACGGTGTCTCCGGACCAAGCCTGCGCGGTTCAGGAGTAAAGTGGGATCTCCGCCGTGACGATCCGTACTCCATCTATGACCGTTTTGATTTTGATGTCATTGTCGGTGACGGCAGCATGGGCACTCTTGGCGACTGCTGGGACCGCTACATGGTCCGGGTCTGGGAGATGGAGGAGAGCCTGAAAATTATCGAGCAGGCGCTGGATCAGATGCCTGATGAAGGCGATGTGCATGAGTCCCTGCCCAAAAAGATCCGTCCGCCTGCAGGAGAAATTTATGACCGGACCGAAACCCCGCGCGGTGAACTTGGCTATTATATCATAAGCGATAAAAAAAGCTCGCCGTACCGGATCAAGGCCCGCGCGCCAAGTTTTGTAAATTTAAGTGTTGTTCCCGCCATTTCGATCGGAGCCATGGTGGCTGATATGGTGGCGATTATTGGAAGTGTTGATATTGTACTCGGCGAGGTAGACCGTTAGCCCGGCTGACGGGGTCATCGCCCATTAATTTATTTCATAACTATGCTGGAATATCTGGAAACCATATTTCCTTCAGAAGCCCTGGCCATACTGGCCTTTTCCTTTATCCCGTTGACGATCATCCTGATCTATGCGCTTTTTGCCATATGGCTTGAAAGGAAAGTTTCGGCCCATATGCAGGGGCGGCTGGGACCGATGCGGGTCGGAGGCTGGCACGGCTGGGCTCAGACCATCGCCGATTTGCTCAAAATGATTCAAAAGGAAGATATCGTGCCGGCCAATGCCGACCGGTTTCTTTTCAAAATGGCACCATTCATTGCGTTTGCCGCATCCTACGGTGCTTTTGTTGCCATTCCGCTGAGCAGCGAGTTTCTGGGCAGCCATTTCGATGTCGGCATATTCTATATTATCGCTATTACCTCAATTCTGTCGCTCAGTATCATCATGGCCGGATGGGCATCCAACAACAAATGGTCGCTTCTGGGGGCCATGCGGACCGCGGCGCAGACCGTGAGCTACGAAGTTCCGGTAATTGCTACCATATTGTCAGTGATTACAGTAACCGGCACGCTGAATCTTATGGAAGTGACGGAGCTGCAGTCAGGCAATGCCTTTCTCGGTTTTCTTCCCAACTGGATGATCTTCCACAGTCCGTTCATGGTGATCGCATTTGTGCTCTTTTTTATCGCCATGCTGGCCGAGGCGCACCGGGTGCCGTTTGACCTGCCGGAATCAGAATCCGAGCTTGTGGGCGGCTACCAGACCGAATACTCCGGTATGCGCTGGGGCATTTTCATGCTTACCGAGTATGCCGATATGCTGCTGCTTTCTCTGGTGGCTGCAACGCTCTTTTTTGGCGGCTGGAACAGCCCGTTCGGCTCATTCATGGACGGTCCGGTATGGGGCGCCTTCTGGATGCTGCTGAAGGGCATGATTTTTGTTTTCATAATGATGTGGCTGCGGTGGACACTCCCCCGGCTTCGCGTGGACCAGCTGATGAATCTGTGCTGGAAATACCTGATCCCTCTTTCTTTTGTGAATCTTGTTCTGATTGCACTCTGGGAGATGATTTTTTAAACCCAAAGCGGTAAGACTATGCTTTCATTCTTTCAAGAAACCTATCATACTTTCAAAACCATCTTCACCGGTATGGGCGTTACCTGGCGGCATCTTTTCCGCCCGGCCGTAACCGTTCAGTATCCCGAAGAGCGCGATGTGCTCCCGGAAAGAGTGCGGATGAAGCTGGATGTCAACATCGATGACTGCATCGGCTGCCGGCTGTGTGAGCGCGCCTGTCCCGTTGACTGTATCGAAATCGGAACCATCAAGTCCACTGACGACGACGATCTGGGCGAGACTTCAACCGGCCACAAAAAGAAATTGTGGGTCAACCAGTTCGATATCGACTTGGCCAAGTGCTGCTATTGTGAACTCTGTGTGCATCCGTGTCCCACTGACTGCATATTCATGGTTCCGGATTATGAATATTCGGTTTATGACCGTGACAACCTTCTCTTCTCCTTTTCCGACATGACACCGGAGCAAATTGAGGAAGCTCAGGCGAAACTCGAGAAGGAAGAGGAGGAGAAGCGGCGCAAGAAAGAGGAGGCCCGTCTGGCCAAGAAGAAAAAGGCCGAAGAAAAGAAAGAGGGCGGATCAGAAGACGACGGAGGATCAAAAGCTTCCGCCGGTGCCGGAAAAAGTGACGCATCAACGAATGCCGATGCCGATGCCGCCAAGGAAGCACGACGGGCTGAAAGGGAGGCTCGGCGCGCAGCCCGTAAAGCTGAAAGAGAAGCAAAGAAGAAATCGGACAGTTAGCAGAAACCGCGCTTGAACAGCTCCGCCGGTGCGGAGCCGGAATCATTTTTTCGACATCATTGAACATCACTTATTAGACTTTACAATTTGAACTTTACTGGTATGGTAACATTATGGATCTGTTTGCTTTAGCTTTTTATCTGTTTGCGATCCTGATCATAGGCAGTGCAGCGGTGATGGTATTTACCAAAAACATTGTGCATGCGGCTTTTGCACTTATGTTTACCTTCGCCGGACTGGCCGTGTTTTATGCCCTTCTTTATGCAGGTTTTGTGGCTGTTACACAGCTGCTGGTTTATGTGGGAGGAATTCTGGTCCTGATACTTTTCGGGGTTATGCTCACAACAAAAGGGTATTTCGAAAAGGTAAAAACCCGGACCGTCAATCTGGTGCCGGCAACCATTTTTTCAGCTGTTGTGGCTGCCATTCTGATTATGGTCTTCCTGTCGACCAGCTGGGTGCTGGTGCCGCTGGAAGCGGATGAGGTGTCCATGACAGCACTGGGTGAGCTGCTTCTGACGGATTTCATGCTGCCCTTTCAGGTCGCCGGTGTCCTGCTCCTGCTGGCCATTATCGGCGCTGTGCTGATGTCCGCCAGAACCCGCACTCCGAAAGTGCCGGATCAAAAACAGCAAGAGACATCCTGAGACCGGTACCATGAATATTAAAAAAACGGTACAACTGAAATTGAAACCATTCACATTCAACATTATAGGTTATGGTATTACCTGAATGGCTGGCAGAGCCCGGACTCAATCATTTCCTGGTCGTGAGTGCCATCCTGTTTTCGCTGGGATTGCTGGCTGTGATATCCCGCAGAAACATCATTATGATCCTGATGGGGATCGAGCTGATTCTCAACTCGGCAAATCTCAACATCGTGGCCTTCAGCCGGTATGGTATGCTGGATCTTGACGGGCACATGATTGCCCTGTTTGTGATCATTATTGCCGCGGCCGAAGCGGCCGTTGCCCTGGCCATTGTACTGAATATATACAACCGGTTCGGGTCTGTGGATGTCGAACATATCACCGAGCTTAAGGAGTAGAACAACATCTCTTCAACCAGATTATTATGGGATTGGAAAACTTGATACTGCTGTCACTTATTACACTTTTTCTTCCGCTGGCCGGATTTGTGCTGCTGATTTTTTTCGGGAAGCGGATGCCCAGGGAGGGCGACTGGCTGGCCACTGCGACAGTGACCGCCGCTTTTCTGGCATCACTGGTTATCATGTTTGCAAAACTGGCAACGCCTGAAACAGTGACCGCCGGCTGGAACTGGGCAACGTTCGGAGGTATTCCCGGCGTCGGAGAAGTGACCGTCGAGCTGGGCATACTGATCGACAACCTGTCGGCAATCATGCTTGTCGTGGTTACCCTCATCAGTATGCTGGTACACTTTTTCTCGATGGGCTACCTCGAAGGCGATGTGCGTTACTCCCGGTACTTTGCCTACCTCGGCTTGTTTACGTTTTCTATGCTGGGCATCGTGCTTACCCACAACCTTCTGATGATGTACATTTTCTGGGAGCTGGTAGGCGTGAGCTCATATCTGCTGATCGGACACTGGTATGAGAAGAAATCGGCATCCAATGCCGCGATCAAGGCGTTCGTAGTAAACAGGGTCGGTGACGCCGGCATGTTCATCGGTATCATGATCATCTTCGTCCACTTTTCGACATTCTCGTTTGATGCCATTTTCAGTGCCGTTTCAGCCGGCAACCTGCCCTTTGAAAGCCAGGCATGGCTGACAGCCGTCGGTGTGCTGATTTTCTGCGGTGCCATTGGCAAATCCGCCCAGTTCCCGCTTCACGTCTGGTTGCCCGATGCCATGGAGGGTCCGACCCCTGTCAGCGCCCTGATCCATGCCGCCACGATGGTGGCCGCCGGTGTGTTTCTCGTTGCCCGGCTTTTCCCGCTGTTCACGGCGGACGCCCTTCTGGTCATTGCTTACATCGGAGCCCTTACGGCACTCATTGCAGCCACCATCGCCATCACGCAGTATGATATAAAAAAGGTGCTCGCCTGGTCTACCATCAGCCAGCTTGGCTACATGATACTCGCCCTGGGTGTGGGCGCCTACGCAGCAGGGTTCATGCACCTTGTCACACATGCTGCATTCAAGGCCGGACTTTTTCTCGGTTCCGGGGCCGTTATCTATGCGATGCACGCCGCCCTGCACAAGCAGCACGATCATCAAACCGATGCCCAGGATGTGCGGAATATGGGAGGGTTGCGATCCAGAATGCCGCTGACCTACTGGACGTTCCTCATATTCACGCTGGCCATTTCCGGCATTCCGCTGACATCCGGCTTTTTGAGCAAGGATGAAATCCTGGCCGGTACACTTGCATTCAGCACGCTGAACGGACACTACCTGCTGCCGCTCATAGCGTTTGCCGTCGCCGGTATGACGGCATTCTACATGTTCCGGCTTCTGATTCTCACATTCCACGGCAAACCGGCTGATGAGGAGCGCCTGACGCTCGTACGCGAAGTTCCCGGAGTCATGGGCATTCCGCTTGTCATCCTTGCGGCATTATCGGTATTCATTTTTTACAGCTTCAATCCGTTCGGAGCTTCATCCGGCTGGCTCTTCCAGGCGCTGGAACGGCCGGCAAGCGTTGTCCCCGAAGCACTCGCACCGGCAACCTGGCCGGTCCTTTACGAAGCCATCAGCCGGGTGCATACCCTCGTCATGATTCTGTCAATCGTCATAGCCGTTGGCGGACTTGCATTTGCATGGATGGTGTATGAAAAGCGATCCGTCAGCGCCGACAAAATGGCGTCAGCCATGGGGTGGCTCTATCACGGGTCCCGCAAAAAATGGTACTTTGACGAGATGTATGAAGCCGTATTTGTCAACGGCACTCTGGGTCTGACCCGCATTTCAAACTGGTTTGACATGAATATCGTCGACGGTATTGTCAACGGTGCAGGATCAGTGACCAGAAGCGTTTCGAAAATCAGCGGCTGGATTGACAACACCTTTGTCGACGGTCTGGTGAACTTCCTGGCGAATTTCACCGGAGCCATTGGAATGAGGCTCAGAAAGATACAAACAGGCAGCATCCAGAATTACCTGGTCTTCGCTGTATTCGGATTCCTGATCATAACCATTTTAATACTGGCCATCTGAGGCGAACAGTTCGCCCGGCCTCCGCAACCGGCGGTTAATCCGGCACAAAATTTCACAAATATTCCGGCAGCAAAATCATAAACAGATAAAGTAACGGTATGGAATTTACAATATTCGGCATCGGTATTCTCACATGGATCGTCTTCCTTCCCATTGTCGGGATGCTCATCGTTCTGCTCATCCCGAATGAACAAAAAAATGCCATGCGATGGACGGCAGCGGCAGTAACCGGGATCCAGCTTGTGCTGGCTGTCGTGCTGCTTGGTCTTTTCGACCGCGAAGCCCTCGGCATCAACGATCCGGGCAGCTTTCAGTTTGTCGAACAATTCGAATGGATCATTGTCGAAGCCGTGCCCTGGGTCGGGAAGATCGAGATCATGTACTTCCTGGGTATAGACGGTCTGAGTGTGCTGATGGTGCTTCTGACGGCGCTCATCAGTGTCATCGGGGTCATATCCTCGTGGACGATCCAGGAGAAGGTAAAGGGCTACTTTGCGCTCTATTTGCTGCTGGTAACCGGTATGATGGGCGTTTTTGTTGCGCTCGATTTCTTCCTGTTCTTCATTTTCTGGGAAGTCATGCTGCTGCCCATGTATTTCCTCATCGGTATCTGGGGCGGACCCAGGCGCGAATATGCGGCAATCAAGTTTTTCGTCTATACCTTTCTGGGCGGGGTGCTGATGCTGCTGGTCATGCTGGCGCTCTACTTCAGTGTGGCCTATACCAACGACGCCGGTGACCAGGTGCACACCTTCAACCTGCTGCACATGATGAACTCCGCGAATTTTGTTGAAGGGTCCATTCTGTACGGGATGGATACGACCTGGCGCTATGTTGCCTGGATTGCGCTGTTCATCAGTTTTGCGATCAAGGTACCGCTGTTCCCGTTCCATACCTGGCTTCCAGATGCGCACGTGGAAGCGCCAACCCCGATCAGTGTCATCCTGGCCGGTGTCCTCCTTAAGCTGGGGACCTATGGCATGCTGCGGATCATGTATCCCATCCTGCCGGACGGCACCGTCTACTTCATGTACCTGATGGCGGTACTCGGCATGATCAGCATCATCTACGGTGCGCTTTGCGCGATGGCCCAGGACGACTTCAAAAAACTGATCGCCTATTCATCCATCAGTCACATGGGTATTGTGATGCTTGGAATGGCCTCACTCACCAATCAGGGAACCGTGGGCGCAGTACTGCAGATGTTCAACCACGGAACCATTACCGCCATGCTCTTTCTCATCGTCGGCGTACTTTATGACCGGACGCACAAGCGCGGGGTTTACGATTTTGGAGGCATAGCCAACCAGATGCCGAAATATACCGGAATTGCCATGGTCGCCATGTTTGCGGCGCTGGGACTGCCCGGACTCAGCGGGTTTGTCAGCGAGCTCTTCTCGTTCCTCGGCGCTTTCGATGCCTTCAAGTGGATAACCATCATTTCGGTGATCGGGATTGTCCTGACCGCCGCCTACATTCTCTGGACGGTGCAGCGGGTCTTCCTCGGCGAGCTGGATGACAAGCACAAAACCCTTACCGATCTCACAGGCAGGGAAATGCTGATGTTTATTCCGCTTGTGATTATCGTCATTTTCCTCGGTGTCTATCCCGGTCCGGCCATCGAGTTCATGAACGCATCGCTGAGTCATCTGGTGGAATTTGTGAATGTTGCAGGCAGGTAACGACAACCACGAACTAATTTGTAACTGCAGGATTTTCTGATAATCTGACAAGGTATGGCTGAACACATTATTGAAAGTATTTTCCGGTTCCTTCCCGAGATTGCGCTGACGATTACGCTGATTGCGGCAATTGTGGCGGATCTTATTCTGAAGGAGCGAAACAGAAACGTGGCCTGGGTGGTGCTGGCCGGACTGGTGGTGACAGGGGCACTGGTGTTGGGTCAGGCCGGATGGAATGTTTCCATTTTCAGCGACACAGTGGCCGTGGATCCGTTCGCGGTATTCTTCAAGGCCGTGTTGCTGATAGCCGGACTCTTTATCGTTCTTTTCTCGGTCAAAAGCCGCGAACTCGATCACAACAGCACCCGCATCGGCGAATACTACATGCTAATTACCGGTGTCATTTTCGGGATGTTCCTGATGGTGGGAGCGACCAATCTGCTGCTGATGTATCTGGCTTTTGAGCTGACAAGTATCAGCTCCTATGTCCTGGCCGGATTCACCAAAACGCTCCGGAAATCGGCTGAAGCGTCGATGAAATACATCATCTTCGGATCGGTTTCGTCGGGTTTTCTGATTTACGGCATTTCGCTTCTGATTGGTGTGACCGGTGCGGTTGATATTTACGGTATTCGTGAAGCTTTGATGGACGGGGTGGAACAGACGGCGGCCCTGTATCTTGCGGTCATCATGATCATTCTTGGGTTCAGCTACAAGATTACGGCGGTACCGTTTCATTTCTGGGCGCCCGATGTGTATCAGGGAGCTCCGGTAACCATTACGACGTTTCTGGCAACCGCTTCAAAGGTGGCAGGGTTTGCCATGATGATCCGTTTCTTCCGTGTGGCCTTTGTTGATTCGGGAACCCTGACTACCCCCGGCTTTGAAGGGATTGCCGCTGTTATGCCCTGGAATGTTGTAATTGCCGTTATGGCTGCGCTGACCATGCTCATTGCCAATCTCATGGCATTGTGGCAGGAGAATATCAAAAGACTGCTGGCCTACTCAAGCATCGGCCACGCCGGATTTATCCTCATGGGTCTTGCTCTGCTGAGTGACGAAGGCATCAGTGCCATGATGATCTATCTTGCGATCTATCTGTTCATGAATATGGGTGCCTTCTTTGTGGTCATGCTGGTTGCAGATAAAATTGATACCGAGCAGATCAGTGATTATGAGGGGCTGGGCCAGCGTGCACCGTTTCTCAGTGTGGCGATGACCATTTTTATGGTGGCGCTTGCCGGATTTCCGCCCACTGCCGGCTTCATTGCCAAGGTCTACATTTTCGGTGCTACCATAAGTGCGGGATGGATCTGGCTGGTTGCTGTTGCCGGTCTGGCTACCATTATTTCACTCTTCTATTATATCCGTGTAGTCCGGAATATGTTTCTCGTGGATCCGTCAGATGAGACTTCCGGTCCGCTGACATTTGACCGCAGCTCTGTCGCAATACTGATTTTACTGCTTATTCCGGTGCTGTTTCTTGGCGTCTATTTCACGCCGATTGTTACCTGGGCGAAAAACGCGGTTACCATGTTCGGGGTGTGACGATCCGTTGTAACAGCAGGCTGAAGCATGTCGTGTGGTATCTTTGAGGCAGTGATCTGAAACGTAGATTTAGTCCAAATACCGTTTTTTTGTCATTTTAACTGGACAATGATATCCAAAAACTGTTCATTGCGTTATGTGGTGATCATTTTTGCACCGCATCTGCGTTTATATTATTGAAATCATTTAGCTTCACATACAACGGGATACTATTATGTCACATGCTAATTCTCATCAGGCTAACGACGGATTCAGCAAGCCATATGAATTGAAACAGATTCTGGATCAGGCAGAAATCGACTACGGCCGGTCTCAGGAAGAGCTTTACCGCCCGTCACACGATGTTGTTCTGTATTCAGCCTGCTTTTTTGCCCGCCGTGCACTCCATCATTACCTTTACTATTATTACAAGAAGTACAACGGTCCCGACTCAGAAAAATCTCCTCATGAGCTGACGGTTATGGAAATGGCCGAGTATTGCAAGCAGTTTGACAAGCGAATTGCCAGCATCGATTTCGAGGGCATGCACTGCAGCAAGTCGGATGTGCTTGAAGACGAAGAGGTTTTTTTCTGCAACGATGTTGACAAAGTCAACAGCTGCAAAAGCCTCGCGGAACAGATGCGCACTCTGGTATTCGATTGATCATCATGTGGCTGAAGCGGCAGGGCGGTGATGATTACGCTTCGGTATGATCATCATTGTTATCGTTATTGCCGTTTTCCTCATCACCGTTATTATCGTCACCATTGTCATTATCATCACCGTTTTCTTCCTCTTCTTCTTCGGTAATGATTTCGATCAGCTCCACTTCGAAAATGAGCGTGGCGCCGGGATGAATCCCGCTGCCGGGAGGCGGGAACTCTCCGTATGCAAGGAAATCAGGCAGGACCAGCTCAAATATATCACCTTCCTGCATAAGCATCAGACCTTCAGAAAATCCGGTGATGAGGTCATTGACAAAGAAACGGGCAGGCTCATCCCGGTCATGTGAGCTGTCGATCACATCGCCGTCAACAAGGGTTGCCGTGTAATGTACTCTGACCTCGGACGACTGCTCCGGGGAATCACCATCACCGGTCTCCAGGACACGATACATCAGTCCGCTGTCGGTGATCGTCACATCATCCCGATCGGCATAATCTTCAAGGTAGGCAATGTCATCAGCGTTGTCAAAATCCTGGGTCTCATCTTCAATGCAGGCTGAAAGCACCAGCAGAGCGGAGATGACCAGAAACCGGGGTAATTTCATCAGTTGAGCTGTAAAAAAGTGTATATTATCGTTTGGCAACTATTTCCTTTGATAAGGATCAAAGAAATATACTAAAAAAACGAAAAAAGCCTTATTGTGGTATGAGATGAGATTTTTCATGTCCGTTATTCTACCATCCGTCAGAATAAGTATGAAAAAATGTTTGAACTCACTTAACGTCGGCAAACAGCGCTGTTTTATTTCATATTTCGCAGTTTTCTTCAGTTTTATCATCCTTGTGTTATCAGATCCGGCCTCCGGAAATGCTCCGTTGCCCGGTGACAGCCTGAAAAATACCGGGGTTCAGGGTGATCACTATTTCATTGCTGACGAAGCTGATTTTTTTCAGCGTATCGATTCAATGGCATCAATAGACTCTCTGATGATTTCCGATGTCCCTGAATTCTTGAAGGAACCCGTCATTCCTGTCCTGAAGGACATGCGGCTGGAGGTAAATATCCGTACCCGTGAACTTTACGTTTATGATGGCAGCGATCGAGTAGCGACCTACCCGGTGGCTGTGGGAAAGCCGGACTGGCCCACACGTACCGGAAACTGGAGCGTCTATGAGGTGGTGTGGAATCCGTGGTGGCATCCGCCGGATGAGGAATGGGCCTGGTATCGTGCCATCATGGCTCCGGGTGATCCCGATAATCCCCTCGGGCGTGCACAGTTGATATACGATGCGCCGAGATCTATACACGGAACCATTGATCCGTCATCAATAGGAAGGGCAGCATCACACGGCTCCATCAGAGTAACAAATGAGGTGGCTATGAAACTGGCAAGACAGATTATGGAATCTACGGGACTGCAGCATGATGAGGACTGGTACAGGGATGTGCAGCAAAACAGGAGCAAGAACGTGAGGATCAGATTGTCAGAACGGATTCCGATCAGGGTATATCAGTAATTGAACCAGTCATCATGAGCGCGTATAACCGTTTCCGGGAAAAACACTATCATACCGCACTGGCCTCACTGACCGGCCGTGTTCTTGAAATCGGTTTTGGCGACGGGACATCATTGCTGCGCTATGCGCAAGCTGATGAGGTCTTTGGCCTGGAAAAAAAACGCAAAAAAATTCAGGCAGCCGGCTCGCTGCTTAAAAAGAATCACAGGGGTGATATCCGGCTGGTAGAAGGAGTGGCTGAGCAGCTTCCGTTTGAATCATGCCATTTTGATGCGGTGACCTGTTCTTTTACACTATGCTCGGTAAATTCCCGGGAACAGACGGTCTCGGAAATACTCCGGGTACTCAAGCCCGGCGGCAGACTGATATTGCTGGAACATACACTGTCACATAACGGCTTTTTCAGGATACTGCAAAAAGTGCTGGCCAGGCCACTGTCAAAAATATCCGGCAACTGCCATCTCGATAATGAGCCTCTTCGCGTTATTGATACTGAGAAGTTCCAAATTATTTCAACGGCCTACTTTCCCTTTTATCTGGAGCCGCCTCTGTTTATCGAAGCGGTAAAAAAAGGATAATTGGTTTTTATAGTCAATTTTAACGCAGAGTGAACGTTCAGGTGAGTACACCCGGGCTTATTAAAACCCGCATTTCACGAAGCATTGCATGCAAAATTTCAAAAAACAGTTACGGATATGTGGCTGTATAAAAAACAGGAGACTATTCCCGGCTATATTGGCGGGCAGCGTTGGATAATTCCGGAGAAAACGTTTGTCCCCGCATACCTGAAGCTGTATGAGCAGGACAGCAGCATATTTGAGGAGCGCAGGGAAAAAGCCCTGAAATTGCTTGAAGAGTGCATCGTTTGTCCGCGTGACTGCAGGGTGAACAGGCTGGAAGATGAACACGGCATTTGCCGGTCAGGGCGATACGCGAATGTCAGCAGCGCGTTTCCGCACCACGGGGAAGAGGCAGGGCTGCGAGGCCGGAACGGATCCGGAACCATATTCTTCTCGTTCTGCAATCTTAAGTGCGTTTTTTGCCAGAATCATGAACTCTCCTGGCAGGGGCAGGGGACGGAACTGGATGCCGGTCAGCTGGCCGGTCTCATGATTGACCTCCAGAACTCGGGGTGTCACAACATCAACTTTGTGACGCCTGAACATGTCGTGCCGCAGCTGATGGAAGCCATTCCGATCGCCGTGGAAAAGGGGCTTCGCGTACCTTTGGTGTATAATACCAGCGCCTATGACTCCATGCACTCCCTTGAACTGATGGATGGCATCATTGATATTTACATGCCTGATTTCAAATTCTGGGACAGGGAAAATGCCCGCAGATTCATGGCAGCCGAAGACTATCCGGACGTTGCCAGGGAAGCGGTCCGTGAGATGCACAGGCAGGTCGGGCCGCTCCGTTTCAGTGAAAAAGGCATTGCGCTTCGCGGACTGCTCATCCGCCATCTTGTTATGCCTGAGCAGACCGCCGGCTCAGATGAGATATTCCGGTTCCTTTCCAATGAAATATCCAAAGATACCTGGGTGAATATCATGGATCAGTATCGTCCCGACGGAATGGTGCTGCGGAAACCGGACAAGTATGCCGAAATCAGCCGGGGTATTTACAGATCAGAATATGACCGGGCTGTGCGGTCTGCACGAAGCCATGGCTTGTACCGGTTTGATAATAACTGATCTGGCTATCGGAAGACCACCTGAGTGGCTAGACACATTTGCCCGTCTCATACCCGCATGCAACCGAACGACTCAACAAGATCACTCCCGCCGCATCCCCGTTGAATTGATGAAACGGTCAATGTTTTTTCCGGATGGCTGCTGATAGTGCCGCAATCCGAATTCCGGCAGAATGGCCAGCATATGATCAAAAATATCGGCCTGAATGTGCTCATAATTTGCCCATTGCGTGCTGTCTGCAAAGGCGTAGAGCTGTATCGGCAATCCCTGGGCTGTTGGCTCCAGCTGCCGGACAAGTGTGAACAGTTCTTTGTTTGTCCGGGGGTGATGCTTCAGATATTCAAAAGCATATGCCCGAAAAGTGCCGACATTTGTTAGCCATCTGCCGTTGGTGACAATACCCGGCTTGGTCAGGAATTTCTGGTTATATCTGCCGACTTCGTCCAGCTTTTTTTCGATATAGTCTTTCAGAAGATAAGATTCTTTCAGACGCTCTACTTCGGAGAGTGTAAGAAACCTCACGCTCTCAATATCGATAAGAAGAGAACGCATCATTCTCCGCCCGCCGCTTTCCTGCATGCCCCGCCAGTTTCTGAAACTATGCTCCAGGAATTTATGAGTCGGAATAACCGCAAAGGTCTTGTCCCAGTTCTGGACACGCACGTTATTGAGTGCAATATCAATTACATTTCCGTCTGCACCGAATTGTTCCATTTCGATCCAGTCTCCGACACGGATGAGATCGTTGTTGGTAAGCTGGACACTGGCTACAAGTGAAAGCAGTGTATCGCGAAAAATCAGCATCAGTATAGCGGTGATGGCACCAATACCGCTTAGGAAGAACCAGGGTGAAAGCCCGGCGAGCTGAGCAATAATTAAAATGGCAGCAACAAGATAGACCAGAACTTTACCAAGCTGTATATAGCTTTTTATGGGACGGCGATTGGATCCGGGCTGTGTTATGTGAATGCTGTGAACAGTTGATAAAAAAGCATCGATGGTCCGAGCAAAGACGAGTACCATCATAGAGTTTATGATCCTTGTGAAAAAATCGAGCCACTCCTCCGGCAGGTCAGATACCCAGTCAAAACCAATGTAGAAAATGAGCAGCGGCAAGATGAACAGCCCGCGCTGAGGAACGCGGTTTTTAAGCAAAGCATCATACCACGGATGATTGGCCTTCTCACCAAGTTTGTTGAGCAGCCGTATCAGCCATCGTCTCACAATCAGATGAAGGAACAGAACAATCAGAGCCAGCAGTATGATGCCTGCCAGCGTTTCAATATGAGTGACCTGTAATTGTTCGGGGAGTTTTGAAACTACCCAGCGAATAATATTATGACCGGACTCTTCCATCTTATTCAAGCAATGATTTATTCAGAATTTGTTATACTTTCCAAAAGTAGCGATTGAAATGATATTTAAAAACCTAATCGGCAATGTTGATTGGCAATGATACAGATTGGCTGTTCACAAACTGTCGTTGCCGCGATCATTTTTCAGCAAACATTACAATTTTACATAGTCATCAGTCGGGATGCTTTTATTCTTTTTTAAAAAAATCATTAATTCACCGGAGGAGTTATGAAATATTCCGTTTTGCTTTTTCTGCCTTTCATTATGCTGCTGTCTTTCGCTTCTGCAGCATCAGCACAGGACGGGGAGTATCCGTCCTATCAGGTAACCGGGTTCATGCAGCAGCACTTCAGCTGGGAACACGACTCTGATGACCCTGCCGCTTTTTCCATTC